>JALZNB010000441.1 GCA_030857905.1 Actinomycetota bacterium | reverse complement strand
CCGGCCTGCCGCCCGGCGTGATCAACATGGTCACGGGGGACGGTGCTGCGGTCAGCGAGGTCGCGATGACCGACCCCGACTTCGCCGGTCTGCACTTCACCGGTTCCACCAAGACGTTCAAGTACCTGTGGCGGCTGATGGGGGAGAACCTCGACACCTACCGCTCGTACCCGCGCATCGTCGGCGAGGCCGGTGGCAAGGACTTCATCGTCGCCCACGCCTCCGCCGACCCGGCGGCGGTCGCGATCGGTCTGGTGCGCGGCGCGTTCGAGTACCAGGGCCAGAAGTGTTCGGCGGCGTCGCGGGCCTATGTCGCGCGTTCGCTGTGGGACGGTGGCCTGCGCGAGCGGGTGGCCGACATGGTCAAGTCGCTGTCCTACGGCGACGTCACAGACTTCAGCCACTTCGGCGGCGCGGTCATCGACTCGCGCGCGTTCGCCAAGCACAAGGACGCGCTCGCCGCCGCGGCGGCGAACTCGTCGATCGAGGTGCTGGCCGGCGGAACTGTCGACGACTCGGTCGGGTACTTCGTCCAACCGACGGTCCTGCTGGGCAGCGACCCGCTCCAGGACGTGTTCACCACCGAGTTCTTCGGCCCGATCCTCGCCGTGCACGTCTACGACGACGCCGACTTCTCGAAGGTCCTCGAACTGGTCGACACGTCGTCGCCGTACGCCCTGACCGGCGCCATCTTCGCCACCGACCGCGCCGCGGTCGAAGAGGCGCACAAGGCGCTGCGTTTCTCGGCGGGCAACTTCTACGTCAACGACAAGCCGACCGGTGCTGTCGTCGGTCAGCAGCCCTTCGGTGGTAGCCGCGCCTCGGGCACCAACGACAAGGCTGGCTCGATCTACAACCTTCAGCGCTGGGTTAGCCCCCGGTCGGTGAAGGAGACCTTCGTGCCGCCGGTGGACCACCTCTACCCGCACATGGGCTAGTCGCGGATGGGCGGGTGGCGGCGACTAGCCACCCGCCCTTTCTCTACCGCTTGTCTCACGCTGTGGGGATCGGCACCGCGGTTCCGGTGACCGCGATCCCACTGCCCGGCTCGCTCGGCACGCTGACCGTGATCACGCCGGGCCGACCCATGTCCTCGCCTTGGTGGATGGTCACGGCGGCGGGCAACTCGACGAGGCCGAGTTCACGCAGGTAACCGCCGAAGGCCGCGGCGGCCGTGCCGGTTACCGGGTCCTCGACCACGCCGCCCGGCGGGAACGGGTTACGCGCGTGGAACACCGCGTCGGACTCCCGCCACACCAGTTCGATCGTCATCCAGTCGCGTGCCGCCATGAGTTCGGCCAACGCCGGGTAGTCGTAGTCCAAGTCCGCCAGCCTGTCCCTGGTGGCCGCCGCGACCACGGGGTGCCACGCGCCCGCGTAGGCGGCGCGGACCGGGAACCGCGGGTCCACCTCGTCGGCGGACCAACGCAACGCGGCGAGCAGGGCCGTCCGGTCGTCGTCGTCGATGTCGGCACTGCGCGTGGCGACACTCGTCAGCGTCGCGGTCAGCACATTGTCCTCATCGGCGGTCACGGTCACCTCGATCAGCCCGGCCCGCGTGGTGAGTCGCAGCGGACCCGCGCCGTTGACCTCGGCGTAGGCCACGGCCGCCGCGATCGTGGCGTGCCCGCAGAACGGCACCTCCGCGAGCGGGCTGAAGTAGCGCGCCTCCAGTTCCGCCGGGCCGTGCGGGATCAGGAACGCGGTTTCGGAGTAGCCCACATCGGCCGCGGCCGCGAGCATGTCGGCGTCGGACACGCCGGTCGCGTCGAGTACGACGCCTGCCGGGTTCCCGCCGTCGGGGTCACTGCTGAACGCTGCATATCGGAGGATGCGCACGCGGCCATGATGTCATTCGGCGTGCTCGTCGACCCCCGCCTTGGACCCCAGCAATCGCCGCAGCGACG
This sequence comes from Actinomycetota bacterium, assembly GCA_030857905.1. GTDB lineage: Bacteria > Actinomycetota > Actinomycetes > Mycobacteriales > Pseudonocardiaceae > Actinokineospora. The sequence goes on along the minus strand of JALZNB010000441.1, from coordinate 6,947 downwards.
CGAGCCTGCCAGGGGTCGCCTCACCCGCGGCCACCACCGAGTCCAGCACGCAGCCGACGTCGTCCGGCGCCCCGAGGTGCCCACACCCCGGCGGGCACTCCTCGGCGGGCTCCACGAACTCCTCGAACGCGGTCACGATGTCGTTCGGCTTGATGTGCGCCAGCCCGAACGACCGGATTCCCGGCGTGTCGATGACCCAGCCGCCACCGGGCAGCGGCAGTGCCACCGCGGTGGTCGAGGTGTGGCGGCCTTTGCCGACCGCGCTCACCGCGCCGATCGCCCGCAGCGCGTCCGGCACGAGCCGGTTCACCAACGTCGACTTGCCCACCCCGGAATGGCCGACCATCGCGCCCATCTTGTCCACCAGCCGCGCCCGCAACTCGGCGGGCTCCTCGTCGTGGCGGGTCACGACCACCGGCAGGTCCAGCTCCGCGTACGACGCCAGCAGCTCGGCCGGGTCGGCCAGGTCGGCCTTGGTCAGGCACAGCACCGGTTCGAGGCCGCCCGCGAACGCCGCGACCAGGCAGCGGTCGATGAACCCGGTGCGCGGCGGCGGGTCGGCCAACGCGACCACGATCAGCAACTGCTCGGCGTTGGCGACCACGACCCGCTCGAACGGGTCGGTGTCGTCGGCGGTCCGCCGCAGCACACTGGTGCGCTCAGCGACCCGCACGATCCGGGCCAGTGTGTCGGTCTTACCCGAGGTGTCGCCGACGATGTCGACCGAGTCGCCGATGACCACCGGGGTCCGTCCCAGTTCGCGGGCCCGCATGGCGATGACCAGGTGCCCGGGGTCGCGGTCGACCGCGCACGTCCAGCGGCCTCTGTCCTTGCCCACGACCATCGCGGCGACCGCGTCGGCGTGCTCTGGACGCTGCTTGCTGCGCGGACGGGTTCCTTTGCCGGGGCGCACCCGGACGTCGCTCTCGTCGAGCCTGCTCCAGTCGCGCCTGGCCGGACCTGGCATCTCAGACGGCTTCGCCGAGCATCGAGGTCCACAGCCGGGGGAAGTCGGGCATCGTCTTGGCCGTGGTGGCGATGTCCTCCACCTCGACGCCGTCCACCACCAGTCCGATGATCGCGCCCGCGGTCGCCATCCGGTGATCGGCGTAGGTTCCCCAGCCGCCACCGTGCAGCGGAACCGGTTGAATCCGCAGGCCGTCCTCGGTCTCGACGGCCTCCCCGCCGAGTCCGGTGATCTCGGCGGTCAACGCGGCCAGCCGGTCGGTCTCGTGGCCACGAAGGTGCGCGATGCCCCGCAACCGGGACGGCCCGTCGGCCAGCGCGGCCAGCGCGGCCAGCGCGGCGACGGTCGGTGTCAATTCGCCGACCTCGTGAAGGTCGATGTCCACGCCTGCCAGCAGCGCAGGCCCGCGCACGGTCAGTGCGCCATCGGACAGCGTCACCTGGCAACCCATCTGTTCCAGGATGCCGCGAATGGCATCGCCGGGCTGGGTTGTCGTCGTCGGCCAGCCGGTCACGGTGACCTCGCCGCCGGTGACAGCCGCCGCCGCGAGGAAGGGCGTCGCGTTGGACAGGTCGGGCTCGATCGCCCAGTCGCGTGCCGTGATCGCCCCCGGCTCGACCCGCCAGGTGTTCGCCTCCGCGGTGTCGACCGTGACCCCGGCCACGCGCAGCATTTCCACTGTCATGTCGATGTGGGGCATCGACGGCACAGGGTCGCCGTCGTGGTGCACGGTCAGACCTTTGTCGTAGCGGGCGCCGGAGAGCAGCAGCCCGGAGACGAACTGGGATGAGGCCGACGCGTCGATGGTGACCGTGCCACCTGCGATGCCACCCGTACCCGCCAGGGTGAACGGGAGCGAATCCCCTTCCACCTTGGCGCCGACAGTCCGCAGCGCGTCGAGCACTGTACCCATCGGCCGCTCGCGAGCACGGGGGTCGCCGTCGAACCGGATCTCGCCGTCCGCGAGCACCGCGGCGGGCGGGACGAACCGCATGACGGTTCCCGCGAGTCCACAATCGATGGTGGCGGGGCCGCTGAAGCCGCTGTGCGCCCCGACCCGGATGGTGGTGCCCCTGACCTGGACCGGAACGCCAAGGGCGCGTAGCGCCGCGATCATCAGGTCGGCGTCGCGGCCTTCGAGGGCGCCGGTGAGGGTGCTGGGCGAGCCGCTGAGCGCGGCGAGGATCAGGGCCCGGTTGGTGATCGACTTGGAACCGGGGATCGCTACGGTGGCGTGTACGGGGGCCGTCGCTCGCGGGGCTGACCAGGGCTGAGCCATGGGGCCAATCCTCCAGCATCCGGCCCCTCGCCCGGCTACCGGCTCGCCACTGTCGGCCGGGCGTGTCACGATTCGGGCATCTATCAGGAGGTGGACCCCTGTGTGCGGCAGGTACGCGGCCACGAAGGACCCAGCGACGCTGGCGGCCGAGTTCGACGCGATCGACGTGATCGGCGACGACGCGCCGTCGCCGGACTACAACATCGCGCCGACCAAGAGCGTGGTCGCCGTGGTCCAGCGGCACCCGCGCGACGCCGACGGCAACGTGGACGAATCCACCACCGAGCGCACCCTGCGGGTGATGCGCTGGGGCCTGATCCCGTCGTGGGCCAAAGAGGCCAACATCGGCGCCAAGATGATCAACGCCCGGTCCGAGAGCGCCGCCGAGAAGCCCGCGTTCAAGGTGTCCCTGGCGAAGCGCCGGTGCATCCTGCCCGCCCACGGCTGGTACGAGTGGCGCCGTGACGGCAAGGACAAGCAGCCCTACTTCACCAGTTCCCAGGACGGCTCCAGCCTGGCCATGGCCGGTCTGTGGACGACGTGGCGGGACAAGGCCGACCCGGAATCACCGCTGCTCATCACCTGCGCGGTGCTCACCACCGATGCCGTCGGCCCACTCGCCGAGGTCCACGACCGGATGCCGATGTTGCTGCCCCGCGGCGACTGGGACCGGTGGCTCGACCCCGACAGCGCGGACGTCTCGACCCTGCTGGCACCACGCACCCCGGACGACGTCGCCCACCTCGACCTGCGCCCGGTGTCGCCCGCGGTGAACAGCGTGCGCAACAACAGCGCGGACCTGCTGGCACCCTATGAGCCGATCGCGGACCTCGACGGGCTGTTCCAGGTGGAGGAGGCCCGCTGATGTCATCGGCGCCTCGCTCGGCCTGCCCACTCCACACGGAGCGGGCGAGAAGCACGGAGGCGCCATGACCCACACCGAGATCGACACCCCGTACGGCCTGGCCAGGGCCGAGATCCACTGCGCCCCCGAGGGACGGGCCGCGCTGCTGCTCGGCCACGGCGCGGGCGGCGGCATCGGAGCACCGGACCTGGTGGCCGCGGCCAGGGGCGCGACGGCGGCCGGAGTCCACGTCGCCCTGGTCGAGCAGCCCTACCGCGTGGCGGGCCGCCGGGCTCCCGCACCAGCCCGTCAACTCGACGTCGCGTGGCTGACGGTCGCCGAACAACTCTCGACGCAGTGGTTCGACGACTTGCCGCTGCTCTTCGGCGGACGTTCGTCGGGAGCCAGGGTGGCCTGCCGCACGGCCGAGGACGGGGAGGTCGTCGGAGTCGTCTGCCTGGCGTTCCCGGTCCACCCGCCGGGCAAGCCGGAGAAGACGCGCCAGCCGGAACTCGACGATGTCACCGTGCCCACCCTGGTCATCCAGGGCGAATCCGACCCGTTCGGCCAGCCGGGCGCGGCCCACCACCGGGACATCGTGTCGCTGCCGGGGGACCACTCACTGAAGAAGGAACCGCTGATCCTGTCGCGCACAGTGGAGGAATGGCTGCACCGGATACTCCGCCCACTCGACTGACCGTCACGCGACCGTCGCGTCCTTCGGTCGGTTTGCCAGCCAGGGTGGTCATGTCGAGCCGTCAACGGGCCGCGATCGCGGCGACCACCGCGTCGGCGGCGGCCACCAGGTCCACGCCCGCGATCTCGATCTCCATCCCGCGCCGCCCGCCGGAGCAGAACACGGTGTCGGCGTCGAGAGCCGATGAGTCGATCACCGTGGAGAGCCGCTTGCGTTGGCCCACCGGTGAAATCCCGCCTGCCACATATCCGGTAGCCCGCTCGGCGGCGATCACGTCGGCCATCTTCGCCCGTTTACCGCCGACGGCGGCGGCCAACGCCTTGAGGTCCAATTGCGCGTCGACCGGTACCACCCCCACGGTCAGCGTTCCGTCGACCTCGGCCACCAACGTCTTGAACACCCGCCCAGGCGCCACCCCAAGTGCCTCGGCCGCCTCCAGCCCGAACGACTCGTGCCGGGGATCGTGCTCGTAGGTGTGCACGGCGTGTGCGACCCCGCGCTTGGTCAGCAGTGCGGTCGCAGGCGTGCCTCGTCCAGCCACGACAACATGGTAGGTGCTTACCTGGCGGTCGGGCCGGACTCCAGTGCCGTTGGCCGGTCGTCTATCCACACCAGTCGGGCGTCACCGATCTCGTTGTGGGTGCGGAGAATGTTCTCGGCCGAGTCGGAAACATAAGTGCCACCGTCCGGTTCCCACATGATCGCTGCCGCCTGCTCGGCGAATTCCATTCCCCAGCCGAGGAAGGCGCCGTCGTCGTTCGGCCCGTACCTGGAGCGGAAGACCCCGTACAGCGCGAAAAGTCGCGGCGCGTCCCGTCGAGCCGTGTGGGCGAGCAAGGAGATCGTCACGTCATCCAGCGCAGCCATGTGGCCAAGCTAGCGCGAAACGTTTAGCAGCGTCTGTCGCACGAATGAGTGACGCGCTGGTGGGGGTAAGTGCGGAAAGATCGAAGCATGACCCGGAACGACCCGTCGGCACTGCGCTGGTTGATCGGCGTTGAGCTGGCCAACATGCGCAGGCAATGCACTGTCAGCCCACAACAGGTACTCGATGCCACCGGCGTATCGAAGTCCAAGTTGAGCAGTATGGAGAACGGGCGGTATCAGCAGCACCCGGATGACATCGCCAAGCTGTTGGAGCTCTACAGCGCCACTCAACGCGACCTGGACCGGCTGACCTCGCTCGCGGGCAGCGCCGAGGGGCGATCGTGGTGGGCGCCCTGGTCGCACCTGGTGCCGGACTGGTGCAAGACCTTCGTCGGACTTGAGGGCATTGCGGCTGCGGAATTCGTGTTCGAGCCGATGGTGCTGCCTGGTCTTCTGCAGACGGAGGAATACGCGCAGGCGATCACAGAGGCGACCGGGTTCGTTCGCCGTGACCATAGCGAACGATTCGTTTCCTTCCGTCAAACGCGGGCCAAGCGCTTGACCGATGACGACCCGATGGAACTGCGCGCAGTCATCGGCGAGGCAGCCCTACGCCTGCACGTGGGCACGCCCGAAGTACGCGACGCGCAGTACAAGCATCTTGTCGCAGCGGCGAAGTTGCCCAATGTGACGATTCAGATCCTGCGACCGGAGGATGGTCCACACACCGCGACAACCGGGCAGTTCGTCGTACTTGAGTTCGATCGAGCTCAGGCCATCGCCTACTCCGAGCACTTGGATGGTGCTGTCTACATCCAGGACTATGACGACGTGCTGACGTATAAACTTGCGACCGAGAATCTCCGGTCGGTTGCTCTTGCGCCGGCCAAATCGCTCGCGTTGATCAGGTCGCTGATCGACGGGGGGTAGCCAGGAGGCCAGCATGTCCGCCGCGCCGGATCGTCCTATGAAGTGGATCAAGAGCACCTTCAGCGCCAACAATGGCACCTGCGTCGAGGTGGAGCTCGGGCGGGCGCGGACGGCGGCGCGGGACTCCAAGAACGTCGACGGACCCACCCTTGACTTCCCCTCGGGCGCCTTCGTTCGATTCCTGGGTGGTCTTCGCGGCTGAGCCGGGTGGACCGGGAATGCCCTACCCGGTGGGGGCGTTGTCTCTGACGTGCTCACCGACCACCCCCAGGAAATAAAGCGCCCCAGGTCACGCCCGGTGCGCGGCTCGGCTCCCTGCCGTCCGGGCGATGGCCGCGTAAGCTCGGGGAAGCCTTATGCGTACCCGGCGATTGGTGCGCGCGCACTCGAAGGGAGCGCATTGCCCCGCACCGAAGCCCGATCCACCACCGAGACCGCGGTCGAGCGCGCGGAGCGGTTCGAGCGCGACGCGATGCCGCTGCTCGACCAGCTCTACTCGGCGGCGATGCGCATGACGCGCAACCCGGCCGACGCCGAAGACCTGGTTCAGGAGACCTACCTCAAGGCCTATGCCGCGTTCGAGTCCTTCTCCGCGGGCACCAACCTCAAGGCCTGGCTGTACCGGATTCTGACCAACACCTACATCAACGGCTACCGCAAGCGCCAGCGTCAGCCGTTGCAGTCGCCGACCGAGGAGATCACCGACTGGCAGCTCGCCAAGGCCGAGAACCACACCTCGGCCGGGTTGCGTTCGGCCGAGGTCGAGGCGATGGACGCGCTGCCCGACGACGACGTCAAGGCGGCGTTGCAGCAGCTTCCCGAGGAGTTCCGGCTCGCGGTGTACCTGGCCGACGTCGAGGGGTTCGCCTACAAGGAGATCGCCGAGATCATGGGGACGCCGATCGGCACCGTGATGTCCCGGCTGCACCGAGGCAGGCGGCAGTTGCGGGACCTGCTCGCGGGGGTGGCTGTGGAACGAGGATTCCTGCGTTCGCCGAAACGGGAGGTGGCGGAGCCGTGAGCTGCGGAGACCACCACGAGACCAACTGCTCCGACGTGCTCTCGGAGGTGTGGCTGTTCCTCGATCAGGAGTGCGACTCCGACCGGCGGACCTGGTTGACCAAGCACCTCGACGAGTGCAGCCCGTGCCTCGAACAGTATGGTATCGAGGAGCACCTGAAGATACTTCTCGCCCGCAAATGTGGCGGTGACCAGGCATCGGACGAGTTCAAGCAGCGCTTGCGCGCCTCGATCCGGCAGACGGTCATCAAACACGGCGGGGCCACCGTCGAGGTGACCACGGCCAAGGTCGAGATCACCGAAGACTAGGGTTCGGCACGGAAGAAGGCTCGCACTCCACGGA
>JALZNB010000439.1 GCA_030857905.1 Actinomycetota bacterium | reverse complement strand
CCCGTGGCCGATCGGGTCGCGGGCCTGAGTGGGTTCGGGTTCGGTGGCACCAACTTTCACGCCGTGGTGACCGGCCACACCGCCGTGGCGCCCCGGCACGGTCTCGACCAGTGGCCCGCCGAGTTGTTCCTGTTCCACGGTCCCGAGGACCTGGCGTGGTTGCGGGGACTGCTCGACACGGACAACGCCGTGAGGCTGCGTGACCTGGCGCTGAGCGCGGCTCGACGTTTCGATCGAGGTAGTGGGCAGGCGCGGATCGCCATTGTCGCGAGGGACGTGCCCGAATTGGCGCGTCAGCTCGCGGAATCTTCGGGCGACGGTGTGTTTCTGGCCGACGAGCACAGCGGACGGCCCACCGTCGCCGTGCTGTTCCCCGGCCAGGGCAGCCAGCGCGTTGGCATGGTGGCCGATCTGTTCGTGGCGTTCCCCGAACTCCAGGAACTGCTGCGGATCGGCGGCCGCTGGGCGGATGTGATCTATCCCGGCGCCGCCTTCGACGACGATGCGCGAGAGCGGCAGCGCGATCGCCTGCGTGACACCAGGATCGCGCAACCCGCGTTGGGAATCGCCGACCTGGCCGTCTATCGGCTGCTCACCCAGGTCGGAGTGCGGGCCGACATGCTCGGCGGACACAGCTACGGTGAACTCGTCGCGCTCGCGGCCGCGGGCGCGCTCACGCCGGGGGAGTTGTTCGACCTCAGCGAAGCACGGGCCGAGGCGATCCTGGCCGCGGCGGGTGCCGACGCGGGCGCCATGGCCGCCGTGTCCGCCGGTGTCGAGCGGGTTGGTCCACTCCTGGTGGACTCCGTGGTGATCGCCAACCACAATTCACCGACCCAGGTGGTGATCTCCGGCCCGTCGGCCGCTGTCGCCGAGACGGTCACCCGGCTGCGCGGCGCGGGGATCTCGGCCAATCCGATCCCGGTGGCGTGCGCGTTCCACAGCCCGCTCGTCGCCGAGGCGGGCCGAGCCCTCGCGGTGGAACTGGCCGGACGAGAGCTGCGCGCGCCCGAGGTCCCGGTCTGGTCGAACCGCACCGCCACCGTGTACCCGACGTCGTCCGCCGAGATCCGCGCCGAACTCGCCGCGCACATCGGCGCCCCGGTTCGGTTCGCCGACCAGATCGAGGCCATGTACGCCGATGGCGCCCGGGTCTTCGTCGAATCCGGGCCCGGCCGGGTGCTCAGCGGACTCGTCGCGGCGACGCTCGGAGATCGTCCACACCGGACAGTTCATTGTGAGGCCGACGGCGGCGGACTTCCTGGAGCGTTGCGCGCCATGGCGGAACTCGCCGTCAGCGGTGTTCCGCTGCGCCTCGGCCGGTTGTTTCGCGGCCGGGACGCGGTCGAGGCGACCGGCGTCGTGAAGCGACCACAGTGGACAGTGGACGGACAGGCGGTTCACGGCGCGGACGGCCGGTTCCTTCCCGGCGGGCCGATGCCCGCGACCCGGGTGGCTGTCAGTGCGGTGTCCGCCCATGTCGACCCGGATGAGCTGGTCGCCGATTACCTGCGAACCAGCCGCGAACTCGTGGCCGCCCAGCGTGACGTGCTACTCGCCTACTTCGGTGCCGGTGGGGCACCCCGGCAGGCGATCGTCGAACCTGTCCGGCAGACGCCCGTGGTCGAGATGCCGATCGTCGCGGTACCGCAAGAGCGGGCTGACACGCTCGTGGTCGTGACCGCGATCATCAGTGAGCGCACCGGGTATCCGATCGACATGATCGAGCCCGACCTCGACCTGGAAGCGGACCTGTCGATCGACTCGATCAAACGCACCGAGCTGGTGGGCGAGCTGGCGAACCGGTTCACCGCGCTCGACGGCTTCGGCGACACCGCGATCGAGGAATTGACCCAGACCCGCACCGCGGGTGGTCTCGCCCGCTGGCTCGACGACCGCCTCGGCGTCATTCCACAGATCGCGGCCCCCTCCACTGTCGTCGCCCCCGGTCACACACCACTCGGCGTCGCGCCGAAACGGTTCGTCCTGGCCACGATTGCCGCGCCTGGTTCGCGGTCGTCGGACACCGAGCACCTGGCGGGCCGACAGTTCGCGATCAGCGGTGGCAGTCCGGCGCTGGTGGACGCCGTGACCACCTCGCTCTCTGGTCGTGGCGCGTCAGTCGTCGGCGCGGCCCCGGCTGACGGGCTCATCCACCTTGACGCGCTCACCGCGGTCGAGGACCTGCTCCCAGAGCAGTACCCGATCTTCCGGGCGGCGGCCACTCTGCGTTGGCTGATCGCCGTCGTCCCGCAGGACAGTCGTCGGACCGTCGGTATGCGCGGTTTCGTCCGTTCGATCGCCCGCGAATGTCCACATTCGACAGTTCGCCTGGTCGAGGTCGATCCGATCACCCCGGTGGAGGTCCTGGC
>JALZNB010000359.1 GCA_030857905.1 Actinomycetota bacterium | reverse complement strand
GTGTCCAGCCGTTCGGCTCGAACCCCCAGGTGCCACCGGGCGTCCAGGTCGTTCTCGTCGGCCGGGTCGATCAGTGCGAGGTCCTCGGCCGATGAGGTGCCCAGCAGAAACGCTTTCGACAGCGGGGGACGGTCGTAGGGACGGTGGCTCTCTTCGCCGATCACGATGACGCGTCCGTCGTAGCCCTGTGCCCTGAGCTGTTCTACCGATCGCAAGCCCGCGAGCGAGGCGCCGACGACGGTGACAGTCCTCATGCGGCTGCTTCTCGGCCGGTCGTGTCGACGTGGATGACGCCGTCCGTGACGACAACGGGGTAGGTGCGAACGGGCTTCTTCGCGGGCAGGCAGGTCGGTATTCCGGTGCGGAGGTCGAAAAGCGCCGCGTGCAGCGGGCATTCCACGAAACACCCTTCCAACCAGCCCTCCGAGAGCGAGGCGTCCTGGTGGCTGCAGGTGTCGTCGATCGCGAACAGCTCGCCGTCGACGTTGAACACCGCGATGGGGACATCGGCGACGACTCGGATCGACTCGCCCGGAGGTAGCTCCTTCTCGGCGCAGGCACGGATCATCACGACCTCCGTTGCGTAATGCGAGACAGAGTGTGTAATACGCAACAAAATATGACGGATACGGCGTCGAATCGTCAAGGTTTGGCCCGCGCCCGGTGGTGACCACTGACTACTGTTGCGCGATGAGCAACAACCGCACGAAAAGTGAGCCTGTGCTGGTCCAGTCGGTGGATCGCGCGATCGTCGTCCTCGAACTGCTCGCCCGTGAGCGGGAAGTGGGCATCACCGATATCGCGGCGGAACTCGGCGTGCACAAGTCGACGGCGTCGCGCATTGTCTACACCCTCCAAGCCAGGCGGCTCGTCGAACAGCACGGCCACCGCGGTCGCTTCACCATGGGTATCGGCATGCTCCGTTTCGCGGGCGCGGTGACCGGCCAACTCGACCTCGCGCGGCTCGGCGGGCCGGTGTGCGAGGCGCTCGCCGAGAAACTGGGGGAGACGGTGAACGTCGCGGTGCTGGACGGCTCCGTCGCGATCAACATCTGTCAGGCGCGCGGTTCCGCCGCGGTGGCCGCGCAGAACTGGATCGGTCGGCGAACTCCGTTGCACGCCACCTCAAGCGGCAAGGTCCTGCTCGCCGCGCTCGACGAGCGGACACGGGAATCGATACTCGCGGGCGAGCTCGCCGCGCACACACCAGACACCGTCACCGACCCGGACGCGCTCCGATCCGAACTCCAGCGCGTCGCCAGGGACGGTTACGCCATCTGCGTGGAGGAACTCGAACCCGGACTGCACGCCGTCGCCGTCCCGGTGCGCTGTGGTCCCGGCGAGGTGATCGGCGCCGTCAGCGCCTCGGGACCGTCCTATCGGCTCTCCCGGACGCGGATGCGCCAGATCGCCAACGATCTGCGTCCCGCGGCGATCGAGCTGTCGAGTCAGCTTGGTTCCATCGGGTAGGCGAGGGCCCCTGGATCGAACAGGCCATTGACATCGCTGTGCCCAGGCCTCACATTGATCGACAGCGTGTTGCGCATCACGGTAGTAGTTGCGTAGATCGCAACAGTGGTGTTGTGCCTGCGAAGGAGCGCCGTTGTGTCGTCGGTAATCCGTCCCCCACGCCCCTCCCACGTGCCTACCGCGCGACGCCGTCACTGAACGCTGCGCTGCCCCTGTTCCGGCGTCGAACCCGTTCATCGGTGAGGAGAACTCCAGTGGCGAAAGTTCCAGTGGTGCACGAGGTCCGGGGCGTGGTGGCGACCGGGCCGGGCGCCGAGGTGTCGGTGCGGACGATCCTGGTGCCCGACCCCGGCCCCGGTGAGGCGCTGGTCGCGGTCCTGACCTGCGGGGTGTGTCATACGGACCTGCACTACCGCGAGGGCGGAATCAACGACGAATTCCCGTTCCTGCTCGGACATGAGGCCGCCGGAGTGGTCGAGGCGGTCGGCGACGGGGTGACCGACCTCGCCGAGGGCGACTTCGTGGTGCTGAACTGGCGCGCGGTGTGCGGCACCTGCCGCGCCTGTCGCAGGGGCACGCCCTGGCACTGCTTCCAGACCCACAACGCGCCGACGCCGATGACGCTCGCGGACGGCACCCCGCTCACGCCCGCGTTGGGGATCGGTGCCTTCGCGGAGAAGACCCTTGTCCACAGTGGCCAGTGCACCAAGGTGGATTCCCGGGCTCGCGCGGAGGCCGCCGGGCTGCTCGGCTGTGGGGTGATGGCCGGAATCGGTGCCGCGATCAACACCGGTGGCGTGAGCCGGGGTGACAGCGTCGCGGTGTTGGGTTGCGGTGGTGTCGGCGACGCGGCGATCGCGGGCGCCAGGCTGGCGGGCGCGAGTACGATCATCGCCGTCGACCTGGACCCGCGCAAACTGCTGTGGGCGCGGGGTTTTGGCGCCACGCACACCGTGAACGCGCGCGATGTCGACGTGGTGGAAGCGATTCGTGAACTCACCGGTGGCAACGGCGCCGACGTGGTGATCGACGCCGTCGGCAGGCCGGAGACCTTCCGTCAGGCCTTCTACGCGCGGGACCTGGCGGGCACCGCCGTGTTGGTCGGCGTGCCCACGCCGGAGATGACCATCGACCTGCCGCTGATAGACGTCTTCTCCCGGGGTGGCGCGGTCAAGTCGTCCTGGTACGGCGATTGCCTGCCCAGCAGGGACTTCCCGATGCTCATCGAGCTGTACCTCCAGGGACGCCTCGACCTCGACGCCTTCGTCAGCGAGACGATCGGTCTCGACGATGTGGAGAAGGCGTTCGACAAGATGCGCGATGGCGCGGTCCTGCGTTCGGTGGTGGTGTTGTGAATCGCGCGGTGATCGACCGGGAACCTCGACTCGACGAACGGATCGGACGCGGCCACTGATCGCACGGTCGTCGGTCGACCTGCGAGATTCCAGGAGGACACATGACATCGCAGCCACGCATTGTCATCATCGGGGCGGGTATCGTCGGCTGCGCGCTGGCCGATGAACTCAGCGAACGTGGACCTACGGACATCACCGTTCTCGAACAGGGCCCGCTGTACGCCACCGGTGGATCGAGTTCGCACGCCCCCGGTCTGGTCTTCCAGACCACGGGGTCCAAGACGATGACCGAGTTCGCCAAGTACACCGTGGCCAAGTACAGCGAGTTGACGCTGGACGGGAAGTGGTGCTTCCAGCGACTCGGCGGTCTCGAAGTGGCGACCACGCCCCAGCGGTGGACGGACCTGTCGCGGCGCCATGGCTGGGCGACCGCCTGGGGCGTGGAGACATTCCTGCGTTCGCCGCGGGAGTGCGCGGCCCTGTACCCGTCGCTGGACCCCGACAAAGTGTTGGGCGGACTGCACATCCCGACCGACGGTATCGCCAAACCGCTGCGTGCGGCCGAAGCCCAGGCGCGTCGCGCCATCGACCGCGGCGCTCGATTCCTGGCGCACCACAAGGTGACCGGGATCGAGCGGCACGCCGGGAGGGTGCGGGCGGTGCACACCGATCAGGGCAGCTTCCCCGCCGACATCGTCGTTTCGTGCGTGGGCATGTGGGGCCCCACTATCGGGGCGATGGTCGACCTCGACATCCCGCTGGTGCCCATGGCCCACCAGTACGTCAAGACCACGCCGCTGGCGGCACTGCGGGGCGTCAACGACGAACTGCGCGAGATGAGCACTCCGATCCTCCGGCACCAGGACGCGGACCTGTATTTCCGGGAGCACGTCGACCGCGTCGGCATCGGCGCGTATGGGCACCGTCCGATGCCGATCTCGGCGTCCGAGATTCTGGACCCAGGGGTCGCCGCGACCATGCCCTCGGAGCTGGCCTTCACCCCCGAGGACTTCGAGCCGTCCTGGCAGGCCGCCGTCGACCTCTTGCCGAGCCTTGGCGAGACCAAAGTGGACGAAGGCGTCAACGGGCTGTTCTCGTTCACCACCGATGGCAACCCGCTGCTGGGCGAACACCCCGACCTGCGCGGGTTCTGGGTGGCGGAGGCGGTGTGGATCACCCATTCCGCCGGCGTCGCCAGGGCGATGGCGCAGTGGCTGGTGACCGGAACACCGGACATCGACCTGCATGACTGTGACCTCAACCGATTCGAGGACGTCCAGCGGGCGCCGGACTACGTGCACCAGCGGAGCTGTCAGAAGTTCGTCGAGGTCTACGACATCCTGCATCCGCTTGAGCCCGCACAGCAAGCGCGTGAGCTGCGCACCAGCCCGTTCTACGAGCGCCAGGCCGACCTCGGCGCGAACTTCCTCGAAGCCTCCGGCTGGGAGCGGCCGCACTGGTACGCGGCCAACGCGAACCTGCCCGAGGTGGAACAGATCGCCGAGCGCAACGAATGGGCGTCGCGGTACTGGTCGCCGATAGCGGGCGCCGAAGCGCTGGTCGCCCGGGAACGGGTGGCCATGTTCGACATGACCCCGTTGAAGCGCCTTGAGGTCAGCGGGCCGGAAGCCCTCGCCTTTCTCCAGACGATGACCACCAACCAACTCGATCGCAAGCCTGGTGCCGTGGTCTACACCTTGCTGCTGAACGAGGATGGCGGCGTGCGAAGCGACCTGACGGTCGCCCGCCTCGCGCACGACCGCTTCCAGGTCGGCGCCAACGGCAACATCGACCTCGACTGGCTGCGTCGCCAATCGCCGTCCAGCGGCACGGTGCAGGTGCGGGACATCACCGCGGGAACATGCTGCATCGGATTGTGGGGGCCGAAAGCACGCGCCCTGTTGCAGCCACTGACCACACAGGACTTTTCCCACAAGGCGCTTGGCTATTTCAAAGCGAAGCAGGCCTACGTCGGCAATGTCCCCGTCACGGCGATGCGGCTGTCCTACGTGGGTGAACTCGGCTGGGAGCTCTACACCACCGCGGACATGGGCCGCAGACTGTGGGACACCCTCTGGGATGCGGGCCAAGAGCACGGCGTCATCGCGGCCGGACGCAGCGCGTTCACCAGCATGCGCCTGGAAAAGGGTTACCGCGCCTGGGGTTCCGACGTGACCACCGAACACGACCCGTACGAGGCTGGTCTCGGCTTCGCGGTGCGGATGGACAAGGGCTACTTCCACGGCAGGGACGCGCTCGTCGGCCGCTCGGCGGACACCGTCACCCGCAAGCTCACCTGCCTGCTCATCGAGGACGACTACCAGGTCGTCATGGGATCCGAGCCGGTGTACGCGGGGGGAGAACCGGTCGGCTACACCACGAGTGCGGCCCGCGGCTACTCGATCGGCAGGAACATCGCCTACGCCTGGCTGCCGGCCTCGGTGGCGGTGCCGGGCACCGAGGTCGAGATCGAGTACTTCGGCGAGCCGGTGCGCGCCGTCGTGGCCGAGGAACCACTGTTCGACCCGGACATGACCCGAATCCATTCCTGAGCGTCCCCTCCACCGACTCAGCAGGGAGATAGCCGTGACCGAAGCACCAGCCACCGGGGCCGCGCTGCCCGGCAGCCTCGTTCGGACCTTGCCCGGAAGCAGTTACACGGACGCGACGATCTTCGACCGGGAACAGGAGCGAATCTTCGAGTCCATGTGGTTCTGCGCGGTGCGCGCGGGCGACCTCCCGAACCCCGGAGATTTCCGCACCGTCCAGGTCGGCCGGGAGAGCGTCCTGGTCGCCCGTTCCCGGGACGGGCTGCTGCGCGCGTTCCTGAACGTGTGCAGACATCGGGGCGCGCGGCTGTGTGTCGAGGAATCGGGCTCGGTGAAGCGCTCGTTCCAGTGCTCCTACCACGCCTGGACCTACGGGCTGGACGGGAAGCTGGTCGCCGCGCCCAACCTCACCTCGATGCCGGACATCGATCGCACCGAGTACGGCCTGAGAACCGTGGGTCTGAGAGAGTGGCTGGGCTACGCCTGGGTGTGTCTCGCCGAGACACCACCCTCGTTCGACGATACCGTGATGGCCGATGTCCGAGAACGCCTGGGCGATCTCGAATCCATCGACAACTACCACATCGACGAGCTGGCGCTCGGCAGGCGCATCGTCTACGACGTCAGGGCGAACTGGAAGCTGATCATCGAGAACTTCATGGAGTGCTACCACTGCTCGACCATCCATCCCGAGCTGGTCGAGGTGCTGCCGGAGTTCGCGGGCGGCTTCGCCGCGCAGTACTACGTCGGCCACGGTGCGGCCTTCGGCGAGGAGATCAGTGGTTTCACGGTGGACGGCAGCGACGGTTTCGACCGGTTGGCCGGGGTGACACCCGAGCAGGACCGCAGGTACTACGCCATCACGGTGCGCCCGCAGGTCTTCATCAACCTGGTGCCCGACCACGTGATCGTCCACCGGATGTTCCCGCTGTCGGTCGATCACACCATTGTGGAGTGCGATTGGTTGTACGCCAAGGATGTGGTGGCGGACGGGCGTGACCTCGACCGGTCGGTCGAGTTGTTCCACCGGGTCAATCAGCAGGATTTCGACGCCTGCGAGCGGTGTCAGCCCGCGATGGCCTCCCGCGCCTACGCTGACGGCGGTGTGCTGGTGCCCTCGGAGCACCACATCGGCGGGTTCCACCAGTGGGTGTCAAGCGCAGTGATGATCGGCTAATCGAACGGACGGTAAGTGTGATGTCGGAGCAGGCACGATCGAAGATCCCCGAGGAGTCCGAGGAGTCCGAAACGGACACGGCCGAGGTTCGGCGGCATCGGATCGACCCGGTGGTCTTCGGGGTGGCCGCGGCTGTCGCGGTGTGCTTCGTCCTGTGGGGGGTGCTCGGCACCGACTCGCTCGGTACCGTCTCGTCGGCCATCCTCACCTGGGTGATCACGAACGCCGGCTGGGGATTCGTGGTTGCGGCCACAGGGTTCGTGGTCTTCGCGGCGTGGCTCGCCTTCAGCAAGTACGGCAAGATCCCGCTGGGCAAGGACGGCGAACGCCCGGAGTTCCGGACGGTGTCCTGGATCGCGATGATGTTCAGCGCGGGCATGGGCATCGGGCTGATGTTCTACGGCGTCAGCGAGCCGCTGGCCCACTTCGTCGCGCCGCCGCCGGGCACCGTGCCCGGCGGCACCGACGAGGCGCTGGAAACCGCCATGGCCACCTCGCTGTTCCACTGGGCGCTGCACCCATGGTCGATCTACGCGGTGGTGGGACTGGCGATCGCCTACGGCACCTTCCGGCGCGGCCGCAAACTCCTGATCAGCTCGGCGTTCGCGCCGCTGTTCGGCAAGCGCGTCGCGGCGGGCCCGATCGGCAAACTGATCGACGTGCTGGCCATCTTCGCCACCCTGTTCGGCTCCGCCGCGTCGCTCGGTCTCGGCGCGCTCCAGATCGGCAGCGGACTCAAGTCCGGCGGGTGGCTGTCGGAAAGCCCGGGTGTGGGGCTGCTCATCGGGGTGATCGCCGTACTCACCGTCGCCTTCATCGCATCAGCGGTTTCCGGTGTGGCCAAAGGCATCCAGTGGCTGTCCAACATCAACATGGTGCTGGCGACACTGTTGGCGGTGTTCGTTTTCGTCGTCGGGCCGACGGTGCTCATCCTCAACATGGTTCCGACGGCGGTCGGTGCCTACTTCCGCGAGATGGCCGACATGATCTCCCGGTCCGGCGCGACCGGTGGCGAGGCGATGCAGGACTGGCTGTCGTCCTGGACGATCTTCTACTGGGCGTGGTGGATCTCGTGGACCCCGTTCGTCGGCATGTTCATCGCCAGGATCAGCCGGGGACGCACCATCAAGCAGTTCATCGCGGGCGTGATCCTGGTGCCTTCGGTGGTCAGTCTGGTGTGGTTCGCCATCCTCGGCGGCACGGCGATCGACGTGCAGCGTGGTGGAACGGATGTGGCGGGCGCCGGTGAGCCGTCGGCGCAGTTGTTCGGTGTGCTGAACCAGTTCCCGCTGGCCGCCGTGGCCGGTGTGCTGGTGATGGTCCTGGTGGCGATCTTCTTCGTCTCCGGCGCCGATGCCGCGTCGATGGTCATGGGCACGCTGTCCGAGCGCGGCTCGATCGAGCCACGTCGGTCGGTCGTGATCTTCTGGGGGGTGGCCACCGGAGGGGTCGCCGCGGTGATGCTGCTCGTCGGCGGGGGAGGCGCGGGCGCGCTGACCGGCCTGCAGAATCTGACGATCATCGCGGCGGCACCGTTCGCGATCGTCATGGTCGTGTTGTGTGTCGCGCTGGCCAAGGATCTGCGCGACGATCCGATGATGGTCCGCGACCGGCGCGGCGCGGAAGTGGTCGACCAGGCCGTCATGGTGGGCGACGCCGAGTTCAGCGGCGACTACCAACTGCACGTCACCGCCGTACCCGAGGTTGGTGTCGGGTCGAAGGACGGTGACGTGCTGGACTCCGCCGAACGGGTCGGGAGCAAGGACCGAATCTGAC
This sequence comes from Actinomycetota bacterium, assembly GCA_030857905.1. Taxonomy (GTDB): domain Bacteria; phylum Actinomycetota; class Actinomycetes; order Mycobacteriales; family Pseudonocardiaceae; genus Actinokineospora. The sequence continues at coordinate 2,882 of JALZNB010000359.1, read as the reverse complement.
GCGAGACCGCTATCGGGTGGCCCTGGCCGTGCTTCGGCCGGGGCCACCGTGCGGTTCTGGGGAGCCCTTGCTCAGATCAGGGCGCGGATGGCGCGTTCGAAACCGGTCACGTGCTGGTGAGCCAGTTCCGCGGCCCTTTCCGCGTCCCCGTTGATGACCGCGGTCAGTAGCGGGACGTGTTCGTCGACGTGTCCGGCCATTCCGGACAGTCGGGGGAGGAACACGCACCAGATTCGGGTCGCCAGGTTGTCGTAGCGGACGAGGGTGTCCTCCAGGAACGGGTTGTGCACGCAGCGGTAGATCGCGCGGTGCACGTCGAGGTCCATCTTGAGCAGGTCGACGTTGCCTTCCGCGCCCTGCTCAGTGGTGAGTTGGTCTCGCAGGTCGGTCAGGGTGACGCGGTCGGTCTCGGTCGCGCGGTGGGCCGCCGCCGAGGTGGCCATGGGTTCGAGGATGCGGCGGACCTCGGAGATGTGGGCCAGGTCCGAGATGTTGACATCGGTGGCGAAGGTCCCGCGCCGAGGGAAGGCGACGACCAGCCGTTCGCCCTCCAGTCGCTTGAGCGCCTCGCGGATCGGTGTGCGCCCGAGGCCGAGTTCGGTGCCGAGCCGGTCCTCGTTGATCGGTTCGCCCGGCTTGATCTCCAGCATCAACAGGCGGTCGCGAATGGAGAGGTACGCCAGTTCGGCCAGGGACACCCCGGCACCCGGGTGATCGGCGTTGACCCGTGTTCGCACCTGGCATATTCTACAAGGCAGGCTGATATACCAGTAGTCGACCAGCCCGGTTCGGTTCTATGCTGGAGGTTCCGCGATGTCCGCGACGCAGACCGAGGGTGGCTATCAGCCCGATCATCCGCCATATCTGTGGAGTGATCCCGATCCCGCGCCCTCCTACGACGTGGTGATCGTCGGCGGCGGCGGACACGGCCTGGCCACCGCCTACTACCTCGCCGCGGTGCACGGCATCACCAACGTCGCGGTACTGGAGAAGGGCTGGCTGGCGGGCGGCAACATGGCCCGCAACACCACGATCATCCGATCGAACTACCTCTGGGACGAGAGCACGGGCATCTACGAGCACTCCCTGAAGCTGTGGGAGAGGCTCGGCGACGAGTTGGACTACCCGATCCTCTTCGACCAGCGCGGGGTGCTCAACCTGGCGCACAGCTTGCAGGACGTCCGAGACAGCGTGCGCCGCGTCAACGCCAACCGGCTCAACGGTGTCGACGCGGAGTGGGTTGATGCCGAGGACGTCAAGAGGATCTGTCCGATCGTCAACATCTCGCCGGAGGTCCGTTACCCGGTTCTCGGCGCCACTTTTCAACCGCGTGCGGGTATCGCCAAGCACGACTACGTCGCCTGGGGGTACGCGCGGGCGGCGGAGCGGCTGGGTGTCGACCTCATCCAAAACTGTGAAGTCGTCGGTATCGACACCGAGGCGGGCAGGGTGACCGGTGTTCGGACCACCCGGGGCCGCATCGCCGCCGGTCGAGTGGCACTGTGCGCCGCGGGTCATTCCTCGGTGCTGGCCGAGATGGTCGGACTGCGCCTGCCCCTGTCCTCACATCCGTTGCAGGCGCTCGTGTCCGAGTTGCTTGAGCCGGTGCACCCGACAGTCGTGATGTCCAACGCGGTGCACGTTTACGTGTCGCAGGCGCACAAAGGCGAACTGGTGATGGGCGCCGGTATCGACAGCTACAACGGCTATGCCCAGCGTGGCTCCTTCCACATCATCGAACAGCAGATGTCGGCCGCGCTCGAACTGTTCCCGATCTTCGCCAGGGCACGCCTGCTTCGGACGTGGGCGGGCATCGTCGACGTGAGTCCCGACGCCTCACCGATCGTCGGGCTCACCCCGGTCGACGGGCTCTATCTCAACTGTGGCTGGGGTACCGGCGGCTTCAAGGCCACTCCGGGTGTGGGGGACTGCTTCGCGCACACCATCGCCAACGACCGGCCGCACCCGCTCAACGAACCGTTCACCCTGGAGCGGTTCACCACCGGCGCCCTGGTCGACGAGCACGGAGCGGCGGCTGTCGCGCACTGATGTCGACCGCAAGATCACATCGCAGGAGCTCGCCATGCAACTCATCCCATGCCCGTGGTGCGGGCCCCGTGAAGAAGCCGAATTCCACTACGGCGGCCAAGCACACGTGGCCTACCCCCAGGACCCGTCGGCTCTGTCCGACGAGGAATGGGCCTCCTATCTCTTCTTCCGCGACAATCCCAGCGGCCCCTTCGCGGAACGATGGAGTCACGCGGCAGGCTGCCGCCGTTGGTTCAACGCCGTGCGCGACACCCGCTCCCACGACCTTCTCGCCGTGTACCGCGTCGACGAGCCCAGGCCGGTGACGTCGTGAGCGATGACTTCCGTCTGCCGACAGGCGGCCTTATCGATCGGGACACCAAGCTGCACTTCACCTTCAACGGCGTGCCCATGGTCGGACACCCGGGTGACACGCTCGCGTCGGCTCTGCTCGCCAACGGCGTGCACCACGTCGCGACCAGCATCAAGTACGGTCGCCCGCGGGGCGTCATGGCGGCTGGGGTGGACGAGCCCAACGCCTTGGTGCGAGTCGACTCGCCATTGTCCGAGCCGATGCTGACCGCGACGACAGTGGAGCTTTACGACGGTCTCGTCGCCCACGGTCTGTCGGGTCGGGGCAGGCTCGTGGATCAGCCCGATTCGGCGCGCTACGACGCCAAACACGTGCACTGCGATGTGCTGGTCGTCGGCGCGGGCCCGGCGGGGCTCATCGCGGCGCTGTCAGCGGCCCGCGCCGGAGCGCGTGTCATTCTGGTCGATGACCAGAGCCAGGCGGGCGGCTCGCTGCTTGGCTCCGATGAGTACCTCGACATGTGGCCCGCTCTCACCTGGGC
>JALZNB010000340.1 GCA_030857905.1 Actinomycetota bacterium | reverse complement strand
GCCCAGTCCCAGGCGACCAAGTGGACCGGCTCCTGGACCACCTTCGCCAACGCCGAGAAGACCTGGGCCTACCGCCAGGACCAGCTGCCCTCGACCCACCCGGTGGCCTGCGAGATACCCGACGCCGAGGCCGTCGAGGTCAACTTCGACGGCATCACCTACGCCAAGGGCGCCAGCGTCCTCAAGCAACTTGTCTCCTATGTCGGGTTGGAGAACTTCCTGTCCGGCCTGCGGGTGTACTTCGCCAAGCACGCCTGGGGCAACGCGACGCTGACCGACCTGCTCGCGGCGCTGGAAGAGGCCTCGGGGCGCGATCTGTCCTGGTGGAGCGCGCAGTGGTTGCAGACGACCGGGCTGAACTCGCTGCGGGCGCGGTTCGACGTGGACGCCTCCGGTTCGTTCACCGAGTTCGCCGTGTTGCAGGGCGGCGCGAAGCCGGGCGCCGGTGAGCTGCGCACGCACCGCGTCGCGATCGGCGTCTACGACGACGTGGACGGCAAGATCGTCCGCACGCACCGCGTCGAGGTGGACGTGGACGGCGACCGCACCGACGTGCCCGAGTTGGTCGGTCTGCCGCGCGGAAAGCTCGTGCTGGTCAACGACGACGACCTGACCTACTGCACGATGCGGCTCGATCCCGGTTCGCTGACGACCCTGATCGACCGGATCGGTGACATCACCGAACCGCTGCCGCGCACGCTGTGCTGGTCGGCGGCGTGGGAGATGACCCGTGAGGCCGAGCTGAAGGCCCGCGACTTCGTGACGCTGGTCTGCCGGGGCCTCGCCGCGGAGACCGAGGTCGGTGTCGTGCAGCGGCTGCTGTTGCAGGCGCAGACCGCCCTTGGCTCCTACGCCGAGCCCGGCTGGGCGCCGCGGGGCTGGACGGCGTTCACCGACCGGATCTTGGAGCTGGCCGAGGCCGCCGAGCCCGGCTCGGACCACCAGCTCGCGTTCGTCAACTCGCTCTCCGGTTCGGTGCTGGACTCGGCGACGCTGACGGTGCTGCAAGGGTGGTTGGACGGGTCCACACCGTTGCCGGGCCTGACCATCGACACCGACCTGCGGTGGCGTCTGCTGCACGCTCTGGTGGCCCATGGGGTCGCGGGAGAGACGGAGATCGAGGCGGAGTTGAAGCGGGACTCCACCGCCGCGGGCCACCGGCAGGCCGAGCGGGCTCGCTCGCTGCGGCCGACCACGGCGGAGAAGTCCGAGGCGTGGCGGCGAGCGGTACACGACGACGAGCTGCCCAACGCGGTGAACGAGGCGATCATCGGCGGGTTCTCGCACCCGTCCCAGCGTGCGCTGCTGGCACCCTACGCCGCGCGGTACTTCGCCGATGTGGCCGACGTCTGGGCGCGGCGCTCCAGTGAGCGGGCGCAGTCCGTGGCGCTGGGCCTGTTCCCGGCGTGGGCGGTCACTGCGGAAACGGTCGAGGCGTCGGACGTGTGGCTGACCGGCGAACACCCGGCCGCGTTGCGCCGATTGGTGTCCGAGGGGCGTGCCGGGATCTTGCGGGCGTTGGCGGCTCGGGACTTCGACGGTTCCTAGGGTTTCCCCACCGCTGGACAGACGACAGCGGCGGGCTCACCGTGAGCCCGCCGCTGTCGTTCGTTCGAATCGGTGTTATCGGTGCGCCACCGGCTTGCCTGCCTGGTCGCTGAGCATCCGCAGGGCACTGACCAGACCACCGGTCAGGTCACCCTCCTTGAAGGACGCGACCATGCTCATGACGGCCAGATTGCACCCACGCGAGGGAATCCGGCGCGCGGCCTCGTCCCCGGTCACGATCTCCACCTTGCGCTGTCCCGGCGACACCGCGATCAGGACCGACTCCGAGGACGTCGACCCGATCGAGGTGTGCAGTTCTTCGGCGCGCTCGCGTGGGTTCTCGCCCAACGCCCCCAGGTAGATGCTGTAGCTCAGGCCGGTGGAACGGGCCGAGAGCGTCAGCGCCTCGTCGAGGCGGGTGAGCTGCACGGGGCTGAACGGGAGGCCAGGGGCGGCCGGGCCCTTCTCGCTCGCCACCGAGACGCGGCCACTCGCGGTGACCACCGAGCCGTAGCCGTGATCCGGGTCCTCCGCGAGTCGGGTCGAACCGGAGTGCTGGACGAGTTCACCAGCTCCCACGGGCACCTCCCTTGGCCGTGCGCCGAGGCGCGCCGTCGTCGTTGGCCACGGGCGTGGCGTGGGCTGCGGGGTTCGAGGGGTTCGCGTTCAGGCCCGCCGGGTTCGCCGTCCACCAGACCGGTGGGTGCTCCCACTCCTGGCCTGGCCGGTACCGGGGGCTCTTGGCGAACTTCTCGCGCATGGTCAGCAGGGCGATCACGCCGTAAATGGCCAGCGGGATCACCGCGAAGACGAGAAGAGTCTCGACAAGCGTCACGAGCGATACGGTAACCGACGAGTGCGGCCATGCGCCGGGCACTCCCCCAGCTTGGTACCAGGCACAACTCCGCCCGGATATCGCTGTGGGTGAGGAGTTGATACTTCCCTGGTAAGACCTCGCTGCCGACTGTCAGCGCTCCCGTACCGCCATTCGGCCCTGCCTGAATAGGCGAACGGCCCCAACTCGTCTGGGTATAGCCCTTCTCCTGTAACGCACCTTGTCGGTTACTCGACGGGGTCATAGCTTTCACCTATACGGCTCTTGCCAACTCTCGTCACCGCCCGTTCGCCCCCAGGAGGACACTCCATGTGCACAGTTGCTTCTCATGGCGAGGCAAGAATTGTCACCCAAATGGACGGGTGTGTGAATGTCGGACATTCCGACGTCATGCTGGTGAGCGGTACCCGCGTGACCAGGGGCACCCGAGTCACGGCCAAAGACCGGGGCACCCGAGTCACAGCCGAAGATCGGGGCACACGGGTCACCTCCGGACCGCGTGGCACCCGGGTGACACGCGGTACCAGGGTCACCGCCCACGAGCGTGGAACCCGGGTCACCAGGGGCACGCGGGTGACCTCGGGAACCCGGGTCACCTGAACGAACGACCGGACAGCCTTCTGTCGAACTCGCGAACTCGATCAGGCCGCGGGCTCTCCCAGATAAGGCAGCCACTGCGGGTCGGCGTCGGTCACGCCCGCCAACAGCCGCCAGTGCGGTCCGCGCGGCGCGTTCGGTACGACCCGTAACCGCCAGCCCAGCTCCGAGAGCAACTTGTCGGCCTTGCGGTGGTTGCACCTGGCGCAGGAAGCCACGCAGTTCTGCCACGTGTGCGGACCACCACGACTGCGCGGGACCACGTGATCGATGGTGTCGGCCCGGCCACCGCAGTACGCGCAGCGATAGCGGTCGCGATGCATCAACCCGGCCCGCGTCAACGGAACACGACCCCGGTACGGGACACGCACGTAGTTGCTGAGGCGGATCACCGACGGCACCACGACGCTCGACGTCGCGGAATGAACGACCAGACCCGCCGGGTCTCCGTGGACGACCTCGGCCTTGCCGCACACCACGAGGACCACGGCACGCCGCAGCGGCAGCGCGGTGAGCGGTTCGAACGTGGTGTTGAGCAGCAGGACTCGGCGCCTGCCCCACGACGGGACGGCCGTCGTCAGGTGCGTCGGTGCCCGCGCGGGAGCGGCAGCCGGACCCTGGTCCGGACTCAAACCCGTTTCCAGGGTCAGCTTCGCCCGCGACGCGAACCCCGGAGGGGCGCCGAGACGGGTCGGTTGTCGGTCTGGCACTCGACCACCTCCACCGGTGCGGCATCAGTCGACCACAGATTCACCCCGGAGCGCACGTGTGTTATATGACGTGTCTCGCATCACAAGGGAAAAAATGGGTGAACTCGGCGGGCGGCGACGGCCGCGCGTCGAGGCGGCGTCGACCGATCAGGTGGGCGTGGCTATCGTCGGCGCCGATGAATCCGATGATCCCGTTCAGCGTGGAACCACCGAAGTGCGTCGACACCGATTCCTGGTGCCGCCAAGTGTTCGAGCTGACCAACAACCAGTGGCTCGCCGCGTCGTCGAGCTGGCTGGTGGTCAAGCCGGTCAAGATTTTGATGATCATGGTCATCGCGTTGACCGCGCGGTGGCTGGCCCGGCGGCTGATCGACCGGCTGACCTCGGGCAACGGCCAGGTTCCCGCACTGTTGCGCCCGCTCAAGGAGCGCGCTCCGCTCGGGTTGGGCTCGTTGGTCTCCGAGCGGCGCAGCCAGCGGGCCAAAACCATCGGCTCGGTGCTCAAGTCCGTGGTGACCGCGGCCGTCTTCGGGTTGGCGTTCATCCTGGTGCTCGGCGAGCTGGGGGTGAACCTGGCGCCGCTCATCGCCTCGGCGGGCATCGTCGGCCTCGCGCTCGGCTTCGGCGCGCAGAACCTGGTCAAGGACTTCCTCTCGGGCATCTTCATGATGCTGGAGGACCAGTACGGCGTGGGTGACGTCGTCGACGTCGGCGAGGCGAGCGGCACGATCGAGGCCGTGGGCCTGCGAGTGACGACGCTGCGCGATGTCAACGGCACGGTCTGGTACGTCCGCAACGGCGAGATCCTGCGGGTCGGCAACTCCAGCCAGGGCTTCGCCGTCGCCGTGGTCGACCTGCCGGTCGGCTACAGCGTGGACGTCGACAAGGTGGTCGAGATCCTGGAGCGGATCGCCGCCGAGGTGGTCGCCGTCGAGCCGTTCTCCGAGGACGTGATCGAACCCCCGGAGGTACTCGGAGTGGAGAAGGTCACCCCGGAGAGCATCACCATTCGGATGACGGTCAAGGTGCGTCCTGGCAGGCAGTGGGCGGTGCAGCGGGCCCTGCGGGCCAGTGCGATGGCCGCGGTCGAGGCGGCGGGCATCCAGCCGCCGCTGGGCAGACTGTTCCCCCCGTCCCCAGCGTGAATCCCCGTGCGCGAGGATAAGCCTGTGGGCACACCCGAGAACTTCTACGACGCCGTCGGCGGCGAGGAGACCTTCCGTCGGATCGTCGCCCGGTTCTACGCCGAGGTCGCCAAGGACGATGTCCTGCGCCCGATGTACCCGGAAACCGATCTCGGTCCGGCCGAGGACCGACTCCGCCTGTTCCTGATGCAGTACTGGGGCGGCCCGCACACCTATTCCGACCAGCGCGGACATCCCCGGCTGCGGATGCGGCACCAACCGTTCACCATCGGGCCGATCGCGCGGGACGCGTGGCTGCGGTGCATGCGGGTGGCCGTGGACGAGGTCGACATGCCCGATCAGCACCGGGCGCGACTCTGGGAGTACCTGGAGATGGCGGCCAATAGCATGGTCAACAGCTGGGTCTGACCGACCGTGCCGGATCTTTGACGATCCGGCCGTGATCGGTGGACCTCGGGGAGCCCCACGACGGCGAAGGCAGGATGGACGATCGTGCAACGAACCGCCGACCCGAACAGCGACGGCACGCCCCCGCCACCGTGGTGGCACCACGGGGTGTTCTACCAAATCTACGTCCGTTCGTTCGCCGACGCGGACGGTGACGGTGTCGGCGATCTCGAAGGCATCCGCTCGCGTCTGGGCTATCTGGAGTTGCTCGGCGTCGACGCGCTGTGGCTGACACCGTTCTTCCGCTCGCCCATGGCCGACCACGGTTACGACGTCGCCGATCCGCGCGATGTCGACCCCACCTTCGGTGACCTCGACGCGTTCGACCGGCTCGTCGCCGACGCGCACGACCACGGCATGAAGATCACCATCGATCTGGTGCCCAACCACACCAGCGACCAGCACCAGTGGTTCCAGGACGCGTTGCGCGCCGAACCCGGCAGCCGGGAACGGTCTCGCTACCACTTCCGCGACGGGCTGGGTCCCGACGGCTCCATCCCGCCGAACAACTGGATCAGCGTCTTCGGCGGACCGGCGTGGACCCGGGTCAGCGACGGCCAGTGGTACCTGCACCTGTTCGCCCCGGAACAACCGGATCTGAACTGGGACGACTCCGATGTGCGCATCGACCTGGTCGCCACCCTGCGGTTCTGGCTCGACCGCGGCGTCGACGGGTTCCGCATCGACGTGGCGCACGGAATGGCGAAACCACCCGGTCTGCCGGACATGGACCCGAGTCTCATCCAGGAGATGGCGGGACAGGCGCACGTCGAGGATGTGCGGTTCGACCAGGACGGTGTGCACGAGATCCACCGGCTGATCCGCAAGGTGCTCGACGAGTACCCGGAGACCATGGCCGTCGGCGAGATCTGGGTGGACCGCGACGACCGGTTCGCCCTCTATGTGCGGCCGGACGAGCTGCACCTCGGCTTCAACTTCAAGTTGGTCCAGGCCGACTTCGACGCCGACGCGATGCGCGACGCGATCGATCACTCGCTGGCCGCGGTGGCCGAATCAGGCGCACCTCCGACGTGGACGCTGTCGAACCACGACGTCGTCCGGCACGTCACCCGCTACGGCGGTGG
>JALZNB010000325.1 GCA_030857905.1 Actinomycetota bacterium | reverse complement strand
TTCCTCGGCGCGTGTCTGGAATTGGCTGACGGCAACGGGTCTGACATCTGGGCGCGACGGGCCGAGCGCACGATCATCGCCGTCGCCGAGCACGAGGCCGTCAACGGTGTGCTGCCCGGGCAAGGCGGTGGTGATGGCGGGTTGTTCGCGGGCATCCTCGCCCGTTACCTGGCCCTCTCCGCCATCCGCCTGCCCGACGCGGCCGGACCTCTCGCCGCTCGGATGGTGATCGCCTCGGCGGACGCGGCGTGGCGCAATCGGACTGTCGCGCCCAGTGGCCCGCTGTTCGGCCCCGAGTGGGGACAGCCCGCCGTCGCCCCGCGCGGACGGCGCGACCGGTCCAACGAACGCGACATGTCCGTGCAGTTGTCGGGATGGATGGTCCTGGAAGCCGCTGCCCTCCTGGAACGTCATGCCAGCATGGGGACATGAGTGTTCTGGTGGTCACCGGCGGCAGCAGGGGAATCGGCGCCGCGGTGTGCCGCCGCGCCGCCAAACAGGGTTTCGACGTCGTCGTCAACTACACCGCTGACGCTGCGGCGGCGGCCGGCGTGGTCCGCGATGTCGAAGCCGAGGGCCGAAGAGCCATCGCCGTACGCGCGGACGTGTCGGACGAGACCGAGGTGGCCGCGCTGTTCGCCCGAGCCGACGAACTCGGGCCGCTGCACGCGCTCGTCGCCAACGCGGGGATCACCGGCAATGTCATCGGCAGGCTCGACGAGCAGACCCCGGAGATCGTCCGTCGCGTGTTCGACGTCAACGTCACCGGAGTGTTCCTCTGCATTCGCGAAGCCCTCCGCAGGCTCTCGACCCGCCACGGCGGCAATGGTGGCGTCATCGTGACCATCTCCAGCACTGCCGCGCGCCGGGGCTCACCTGGTGAATGGGTCCACTACGCCGCGTCGAAAAGTGCCGTCGAGACGCTGACCTACGGCGTGGCCCAGGAAGTCGCGGGCGAGGGCGTGCGCGTCAACGCCGTCGCTCCGGGGCTGATCCACTCCGACTTGCACGCGGCGGCGGGAGAACCCGGCAGGCCGCAGCGCGTCGCCCCGCGCATCCCGATGGGTCGCGCGGGTGACCCCGAGGAGGTCGCCGAGGGCGTGGTGTGGCTGCTCACCCCCGCCGCGTCCTTCGTGACGGGCGCCGTACTGCCGGTCTCGGGTGGTTTCTGACCTACCTCACCGGCTCGATCCGCCACCCGCTCAGCGGGTCGGTCGTCGCCACCGCGAACCCGATCGTCTTGTTGTCGACAAAGGTCAGCGCCCGTCCGTCTTTGGCGTCCGTGATCCGGTATTCATCGTCGGCGATCTCTTCGAGAAGCCAATCTTGGCCGTCCTCACCGCAGGTGAAGGCGGACGGTGTCAGTTCTCCGGTGGTCAGGCACCGCGTCAAGTGCCGGATGTGGATGTTGTCGTCAAATGCCCCGGGGGCGATGTACAGCGCGGTCGCCGAATCGCCGCAGCTCCGGGTGCCGACCAGTTCCCCGGTGAAGGCGAGACATTCGCCGTTCGCGGGCGCCACGATCCGATAGGGGCTCGGTAGGACGTCGGCCGTCGCGGTGACCGGCAGCCCCAGCATGGCCGTGATCGCGGTCAGCAGCCAGATTCGTCTCATAGCCAGCATGGATACCGGACGTCGCCGGGTGGCCTGGCCACAGTTCACTCGACCAGGCGGCATGTGTCACCCGGTCGGGCAGCCGCACGAGCCTCGGTGGATGAGCGTCGGCGGCAGCAGCACCGTCTCCGCCGGACGTTCGCGGTCGTCCAGGCGGGCCAGCAACAGGCGTACGGCGGTCCGGCCGATCTCGTCGACCGGGTGCGCCATCGTGGTAATCGGCGGGCGGACCACGTCAGCCCAATCGACCTCGTCGTGTCCCACGATCGCCAGGTCCTTGCCGATCTCCAGGCCGTGCGCGTACGCCTCGCGGAACACCCCCGCCGTCATCGCGCCATTGCCGGTGATCACCGCTGTCGGACGGTCCGGCACGGTGAGCAGCCTGCGCAGCGCGAGGACGCCGTCTTCGTGGCTGGCCCCGCCCCCCGCGACCAGATTGGAGTCCCACCGCAGCCCGGCCCGGCCGAGGCCGAGGCGGTAGCCGAGTGTGCGTTCCTCGCTGGCGGTCATCCACTCGACGCCGCTGATGAAACCGATGCGGCGGTGTCCCGCCGTGGCGAGATGCGACACCAGCGCCGAGGTCGACTGGATGTTCTCCGGCCCCACCTGGTCCAGCTTGATCTTGTGTGACACCCGGTCGACCAGGACGGCGGGCACGTCGGTGCGGGCGAGCTGCTCCAGGGTCGATGTGTCACCGGGGGCCGGGGTGAGCAGCATGCCGTCGACCCGACGGGCCTGGAGCTTGCGCACGGCGCCGCGCTCGCCGTCCTCGGTGTCGAGGGTGTCGCCGAGCAGGATCGTGTAACCCGCCGCGCCCGCCTCGGCATCGATGGCGTGGATGAGCTGCGCGAGGTGCGGGTTGGCCAGCAGCGACATGGCCACGCCGATCGACTTCGTGCCGCCGGTGACCAGCGACCGGGCGATGGCGTTGCCGGTGTAGCCCGTGGAGTCGATCGCCGCCAGCACGCGGGTTCGCGTCGTGTCGGCCACCGATCTGGTCTCGTTCACCACGTGTGAGACGGTGCTGATCGAGACACCGGCCAGTTTGGCGACGTCCTCCATTGTTGCCACGGTGTGTCTTCCCTGCTCCGGCCGGACTGCAAACGCTTGCGGACCCTACCCGCACGAAAGGAGCGATCATGCGGCGGGAGCCGATCGTCGCCTTCGACGACCTGGTCACCCGCGCGGCCGCGCTCGCCGTGCCGGGCGGTCGGGCGATCCTCGGCGTCTGTGGTGGTCCTGGCGCGGGCAAGTCGACCCTCGCCGCCCGCCTCGTGACCGCCCTCGGTGACCGGGCCGCCCTCGTCGGCATGGACGGCTTCCACCTCGCCCACGCCGAACTCGTGCGACTCGGTCGGGCGGAGCGCAAGGGGGCGCCGGACACCTTCGACGCCGACGGCTTCGTCGACCTGCTGCGCAGACTACGGA
>JALZNB010000309.1 GCA_030857905.1 Actinomycetota bacterium | reverse complement strand
GTGTTCGGCGTCGCGTCGTGCGGCCGCGTGGTCCTCGGCCCCAGCGCGCGCCTCGGCCGCCGCCCGCTCCGATTCCGCGGCCTGCGCTTCGGCGCGCTCGCGCAATCCTCGGTCCTCGGCCGCCGTCCGGTCGGCGGTTTCGGCGGTTTCGAGTGCTGCGGTGACTTCCTGAGCCAGCCGTGACGCCACCTGCTCCAGCACCGCTTTGAGCGCGGCGGCGGGCTCCAACGCACGGTCGACGTGCTCGCGCACGTCGGCGGCGAACCCGCCCAGACTCAGGCTTCCCGGCTCCACGCCCAGCGCGGAGCGCAACGCGCTCTCCGCTCCGGCGAGCTGTTTGCACGTGGCGTTGCCCGGCCACCGGCGTTCAGGACAGAACTCGTACGGCCGTCCCCCCCGAGGTCCGGAGGGTGGCAAAGGGTTGCGGCACCGGCTGAACCCACACAGTCCACCGCTCTCGATCCGCGCGCTCACTTCAGACTCCGTCGACATACCGCGTAGCTTAGTTGTAGAGATATGTAACCTTTAACCGGGGTTGTAATTAATTAACGATCATCTTGGGTTACCTACGAAACAGTTCTTTCGTTGGTAAGCTGCAGGGAACGATGATCCAGAGGTTCTCTGTGCGTATCCCGTCTAGCTGTACTGGTGAGGCCGCTCGGAAAATGGGCACCGCGATCGGCTGGAGCAAGCCGTGAAAATACCCGGCCCTGACGACTACCACCCGGACGGTCAGTAACCAGCCGGGCAGGTCGAGCAGAACCGACACGAGGCGTCCACTGTCCGGACCGCGTGTCCGGACAGTGGACGGGCATCAGTACCGGGTCGAAGACGGCGGCGTGAGGGCGAACGTCGACACGCCGCCCGGCCGACAAGCCGAGCAGCGTGTCAACCAACGTCGTGAATGTTTGTGGTCAGGGCGCTAGATCATGCGGCGCCGTACCCGCCACACCACGACACCGATCAGGACTGCCGCGACGGCCGTGAACAGGCCCGCCTCGATGAGCTGGAACGTCCAGAACCGGTCGGCCGGGTGGTAGACCCCGAACTGCTGGATGCCCCGCTCGTGCAGGAACTGGTTGAGGTTGATGCCTGCCCGGTTGGCGGCGTCCTCCAGCTCGTAGTACTCGGTCGAGCTGAGCGTGCGCCCGGTGGCGTCTGCGTAGCCGTGTTCGATCATCCAGTCGCCGACGCTGGGCACGGGCCGGTGCCCAGCCTCTCCGACGGGGACCGGCTCCATGGTGGTGAGCGACGGGGCGTACGCGGGACGGGCCAACAGCGCCACCGACATCCGGGCGGCGAGGAACGCCCCGAACGCGACGCCGAACGCGGGCAGGCTGCGCCGCAGCGTCGCCCCCGCGGCGGTGGCGACGCCGAACGCGAACAACGCGTACGCCACCGGGACAAGTCCCTCCAGGTCGAAGGCGTCGTACTGGAACCGCCCTTCCCACGCGTCGAATGGCTGACGGAACCAGGTGAGCACCGCGGTGAACATCCCGGTGAGCGTGACGGTGACGCAGGCCAGTGCCGCGAGCTTGGCCGCCAGCCAGCGCATCCGCGGCACGGCCTGCGTCCAGGCGAGCTGCCAGGTGCCGTCCTCCAGTTCGCGCGCGAGCAGTGGCGCGCCGAGGAACGCACCGATGACGACGGGGACCAGATAGAAGGCCGCCAGGAGGTTCTCGACGTACCCGTACTCCTCGTCGAGCCTGCGGAAGGAGGCCGTGCATGCCTCGTTGATACCGGCCTCTCCCGCACACCGGGCGGGACCGCCGGGGAACAGGTCGTGGGCCTGCGTCCCGAGCACGAGCAGGGCAATGCCGAACATGCCGACAAGCAAACCCAAGACGCAGACCTCGGTCCGGTGCTGGCGCCAGATCAACCACGCCATGCCGCCACCTCCGACGTGACCGCGGCGCTCGGCTCGGACGCCCGGCGCAGGTACGCCAACACCAACTCCTCCAGCGCGACCGGCTGGGCCTGCCACCCAGGCGCGGCCGGGATCGCGCCGTCGCGTACCAGCAGGGTCGTGTGCCGGTCGCTGTGGACGGCCTCCACGACAGCGCCGGCCCGGTTGAAGTCGGTGGCCGTGCGCGGGCCGACGAGCAGCCGGTGCTCGGCGAGGAGGGTGTCGATGTCACCGGTGAGCGTGACCCGGCCGCAGTTGAGCACGACCAAGTGGTCACAGACGCGCTCCAACTCGTGCAGGACGTGGGAGGAGAACAGGACGGTCACCCCGCCTTCGGCCACCGCGCCCATGAGGACCTGCAGGAACTCGTGCCGGGCCAGCGGGTCGAGGCTGGCCACCGGCTCGTCGAGGACAAGCAGGTCCGGCCGCTTCGCCAGGGCCAGAGCCAACGCGACCTGGGCCTGCTGCCCGCCGGAGAGCGTGCCGGCCCTGCGGTCGAGCGGGATGCCCAGCTTCGCCAGCCTGCGCTCGGCCAGCCCCTGGTCGAACCGCAGGTTGCAGGCCCGACCGAAGCGGAGCATCTCGGCGACGGTGAACCGCTTGTACAGCGGGTGGTCCTGGGCCAGGAACCCGATCCGGGACAGGGTGTGCGGGGTGCTGGCGGTGACGTCGTGGCCGAGGACCTCCACCGTGCCGGTACTCGGTGCCAGCAACCCGACGACCAGGCGCAGCAGCGTGGTCTTGCCCGCGCCGTTCGGCCCGACCAGGGCGATCACGCCGCCCGCGGGTAGGGCCAGGGTGCAGTCGCGCAGCGCCCAGCCCTTCCGGTACCGCTTGCCCACACCGTCGGTGCGCAGCGCGAACTCGGTCGCTGTCACGCCACGTCCTCGTTCCTCGTCTGCTGGTGGACGGAAGTAAAGAGCGCGTTGACCGCCTGCTCGTCGAGGCCGGCCGCGTGGGCGCGGCGCAACCAGGTCGCCAGGCCGCGGCGCAGCGACGTGTACGTCGATGGCGACATCGCGGCCGACTGTTGTTCATTGACGAAGGTGCCCTGGCCGGGCCTGCCGGTGACCAGGTTCTCCTGCTCCATCTGCCGGTACGCCTTGGCGACGGTGTTCGGATTGATCGCCAGGTCCTCGACCACCTCGCGGATGAGCGGAAGGCGGTCACCGGGTTGGAGAAAGCCCAGCAGCACGGCCTGGCGGACCTGTTGGACGAGTTGCAGGTACGGCGGCACGCCGGAGTGGGTGTCGAGCCGGAAGACGAACACGGTAGCCCCTTTTCTGCTTTACTAGGAACATAGTAAAGCAGCGAGTTGGCGGTCAAGAGAGCCGACGCGCCCGCACGCGCGACGGCGACAGTGACAACAGACCGACGATGTACGCGAGGAGGCGGGGGAGTGGTATCACGGCCACGGAAAATGGGTGCGCAACGAAACGCTGAGAGGATGGCGCTGACAGCAGCGTCATACCCCTTTGCCGTCAACCATAGGTTGACGAAATTGGATCGTCAACCTATGGTTGACGCATGACGAATCCCGTTCAGCCCACCAACCCGATCCGTCTCGACGACCTCATCGAGGCCATCAAGAAAGTGAACGCCGACGTCCTCGACCAGCTCTCCAACGCCGTCATCGCCGCCGACCACCTCGGCGAGGTCGCCGATCACCTCATCGGCCACTTCGTCGACCAGGCCCGCCGCTCCGGCGCGTCCTGGACCGACATCGGCAAGAGCATGGGCGTCACCAAACAAGCCGCCCAGAAACGGTTCGTCGCCAAGAGCGGCGAGACCAACGACCTCGACCCCAACCAGGGATTCAGCCGATTCACCACCCGCGCCCGCAACGTCGTCATGGCCTCCCAGAACGAGGCCAAGGCCGCGGGCAACACCGAGATCCGCACCGAGCACCTGGTCCTGGGGCTGCTCGTCGAACCCGACGCCCTCGCCGCCAAGGCGATCATCGCCCACGGAGTGTCCCTCGACGACCTCCGCCACGCGGCCACCGCGACCCTGCCCGCCGCCACCGGCCCCGTTCCCGAACTGGTCCCCTTCGACGCGGGCGCCAAGAAAGCCCTGGAACTCACCTTCCGCGAAGCGCTGAGGATGGGCCACAACTACATCGGTACCGAACACCTCCTGCTCGCCCTCCTCGAACTCGAAGACGGCGACGGACTCCTCTCCGGCTTGGGCATGACCAAAGCGACCGCCGAAGC
The DNA here is from genome assembly GCA_030857905.1 of Actinomycetota bacterium. Taxonomy (GTDB): domain Bacteria; phylum Actinomycetota; class Actinomycetes; order Mycobacteriales; family Pseudonocardiaceae; genus Actinokineospora. Next base: position 18,105 of record JALZNB010000309.1, on the reverse strand, counting down.
GAACCTCACCCAAGCCATCGCCGCGGTCGCGAACAAGCGGTAACGGACCACGCACGAACACCGGATGGCCGACAACCTCATCCGGCCAACGCCACGGAGCCACCAGATGACCGACCTGATCACCACCGACACCACCCGCGGCGACGACATCTGGCCCGGAACCCCCGACCCCGCCCACCTGCTGGGCCTCGTCGCCGACTGGCTCCTCGGCTACGGCAACAAAGCCACCCGCCACAAGTACGCCGAATCGCTCGGACTGCCCGTCACCGCCACCGACCTCACCCAGTGGATCACCACCGGCCCCGCCGACCTCACCGCCACCATCCGCGCCTACGCCCACGTCCTCGGCGTCACCCGCCCGGAACCCGGCACCCGACGACCACCACCGGCGCGCCGAGGCAAACTCCGCCACCTGCACTGGTTCCGCTGGTGCGGCACCCGAGGACTCGACCCACTCCAGGTCCGCAACACCCACGTCAAACAATGGCTCGACGACCTCGCCGACCACAACGCCGCCAAAAGCACCCGCGACCGCATGATCGCCACCCTCAAAGCGTTCTACGGACACCTCACCGACGAGGGCGTCATCACCGCCAACCCCGCGGCACTGTCCCGCCGACGTCTCGCCATCGCCACCGACCACGACACCACCCGCACCGTCACCCTCACCCCGGCACAGGTCCGCGCACTCCTGTCGGCCGCGGCCACCCCACGCCCCGGCCGCGACCACCTCGCCACCCTGCGCGCCACCGCCATCGTCGCCCTGCTCACCCTCGGCCTGCGCGTCTCCGAACTGTGCGCACTCACCCGCGCCGACCTGCACCTCACCCGAGGCCGCCACGCCCTGCGCGTCCCCGGCAAAGGCGACAAGGCCCGCATCGTCTACCTCTCCGGCCTCGCCGAATCAGCGCTGCGCGCCTACCTCGACCAGCGAGACCACACCACGGGCACCACCACCCCAACCCGCGCGGGCCACGTCAACGCCACCACAACACCGCTGATCACCACCCGCGACGGCACCACCACCAGCCGCCACGACGTGTGGGCACTACTACGCCGCATCGCCCTCTCCGCGGGCGACGAACTCGCCGAGGTCGCCAACCACCTGCACCCACACACCCTGCGCCACTTCTACGTCACCGCCGCCGTCGAAGCAGGCGCCGAACTCGTCACCATCCAGGCCGACGTCGGCCACGCCAGCGTCGACACCACCAACCGCACCTACAACGCCGCCGCCCGCCACCCCGACCGCAGCGCCGTGGACCTTGTCGCCGACGCCATCAACGCCCAGATATAGTTCCGCGACGCCGGGGGAGTGGCACCAGCCCACGCGAGGGCGCACTAAGACGCGGGGCCCAACCGAGGCCACTCGATCGCCGGACACCGATCCATCACCGCACACCCGCGCCGGCCGCCCGCGCACACGCGTCCGCGTCCAGCACGCCCAGCTGGAACCACACCGCCTTCGCGCCGATCACCACCGCCTCATCGGCGAACCGGCCCGCGCTCTCCGACCGCCGGAACACATCGACACAGTCCACGGCGAACGGAATCTCGGCCAACGACGCGTACCCGCGCTCACCCCACACCGTCTCCGCACTCGGATGCACCGGCACGATCCGCTTCCCATGCGACTGCAGAAACCGCGCCACCCCATGCGCGGGCCGATCAGGATTGTCCGCCAACCCGACAATCGCCCACGTCTGACACTCCTCGAGCACCCAACGAACAACCTCAGGATCAGCCCACGGCTCAGCGATGACACCCATACCGCGAGCATCCCACGATCACCGCACCACCCGCGCCGACCCCCTGGCCAACCCGGGCAACGCCACCGCGACCACCAAGAACAACAACGCCACCGCGACCACCCCACCCAACGCCCACGCCCCGTACACGCCGAACGCCGCCACCTCGACCCCGATACCCGCGACCGAGGTCACCGTCGCCCGCGCGGGACCCTCGATGCTGTCCTGCAACCGCGCCTCGACAACCACCAACACCGCCCGGTACAGGCCATAGAACACCGCGACCAACGCCAACCCCCACGGCTGCCGCCACAAGCCCGAGACCAGCAACAACACCATCGCCGCGCCCAACACCCACGCGGGCATCCCCGGCCGCCACCGCATCACACCACCCACCGCGGCACCAGCGGCCCCGGCCAACGGAATCCCCACCATCGCCAACGGCACCAGCCCACTCGACACACCCCACCCGTGCGCCATCAACGGGAAGTACTCCTCGAACGCGTCCAGACCACCCAACACCGCCGCCGCGATCACCATCGCCCGCGCCCCGGGATGCGCGGCCGCCTCCCGCACACCCACCCGTAACGTCGCGAAATAGCCCAGCTCGTCCTCGTCGGACTCATCACGAACGGGCTCAGGAAACAACGACGCCACCGCGGCACCGACCAGGCACACCCCGACACTCACCCAGCCGGCCAACACATACCCGCCGACGGAGAACAACCACGACGCGGCAGCGGCAGCGGGCAACTCCGACAGCAACCCCGTCGCCGTCACCCAACCATTGACCCGCGCGAACCGCTCCTGCTCCCCAGCCGCGGCCAACCCGTCGTACAGCAACGCCTCGAAGGCGCCGGAAATCAACGCGCCACCAAGACCCCACAGCACGAACCCCACCGCGAAACCGGCGAACTCGGGCGCCGTGACCCACACGACGTAACCCACGGCCTGCAGCACACTCGCCGCGACCAACGACCAGCGACGCGAGAACCGGTCGGCCAACGCCCCGGAAGGCACCTCGGCCACGATCCCGACGGCCGACCAGATCACGAACAGCAGCGAAATCTCCGCACCGGACAACCCGGTATCGGCGAAGAACACCGCGTACAGCGGATAGATCGGCACGAGGTAGGAGAACAGCGCCCACACCACACTCAGCCGCGTCAACCCGCGAACACTGTCAGGGGAGAAGCGTCAACCAAAAGGCATGGCCGCACCCTAACCCCGCGCACCCAGACATGTCGCGCCGATATTCCGAGGCGTCCACGCGATCAGGCGCGGCCCCATTCATCCGGGGCGTGCCATGCCGCCAACCGCGCCCGACTCTCGAATCGCCGAGGCAACCCGGACAGCGGATCGGTGAACGCCAGCACCCGCGCCAACAACTGCAACGGCCGCGTGAAGTCGTCCAACGGCTTCTCGGTCAACACCGGATAGAAGTCATCACCGAAGATCGGCACACCCAACCCGCTCATGTGCAGCCGAAGCTGATGCGTCCGACCCGTCAACGGCGACAACCGATACCGCCCCACCCCATCGCGGTGCTCGACCAACTCCACCACCGTCTCCGCGTTCGGCTCACCGACCACCTCCCGCGCGGTGATCACCCCACGCTCCTTGACGATCCGACTCCGCACCACAGTCGGCGACACCAACCCGGGATCATGCCGCGCGATCGCCTCATACTCCTTGCGCACCAACCGATCCCGAAACAACGTCTGATACGCCCCCCGCGACTCCGGCCGCACCACGAACATCAACAACCCGGCCGTCACCCGATCCAACCGATGCGCCGGACTCAACGCCGGAATCCCCAACTCCCGACGCAACCGCACCAACGCCGTCTCCACCACGTGCTTACCCCGAGGAATGGTCGACAGAAAATGCGGCTTGTCGACCACCAACAAGTCCTCGTCCTGGTGCACCACGCCGATCTCGAACGGCACCGGAACCTCCACCGGCAGGTCCCGGTGAAACCACACGAACGACCCCGGCGCGTAGGGCGCGTCCACGGCCACCGGCCCGTCCAAGCCGACGATCCGCTCCTCGCGCAGCATCGCGTCGATCCGGGCGGGCTCGACGCGGGGGAGTCGCTCCACCAGGTGATCGCGGATCGTCACCCACTGGCCCTCATCGGGCAGCCGCAACCGCGCGGCGTCGAGGCCATGGCGCTGCGGCAAGGGGGAGCGGAGCTTGCGTCTCACCGCAGCGAGCCTACTGGGCACGGCGGAGCGTGCCCGCCGCCCGCTACCCGCCGTCGGAGTCGTCGGCCAACTCGGCCAACGCCCGATAAGTCCGATTGCTCGCCGCGGCCGCCCGCCGCTCGGTGCCCGTCGCATCGATGTAGTTCTGACTGGTGTTCAGACTCGCGTGACCCAGCAGCATCATGATCTCCACCGCGTTCGCGCCGTCCTCGGCCAACCGTGTCGCGAACGTGTGCCGCAACGCGTGCAAATTCGCCCCCGCGGGCACCCGATCATGCATCCCCGCCCACCGAAAACACGACTTCACCAGGTAGTCCAGCGCGCCACGCCCCATGCCCAGCCCATCGGAGCCCACCAGAAACGGCGACTCAGAGGTGAAACGCACCCCGGGAAACCGCGCGTCACACGAGCGCCAATACGCCTCGATCAACCGCTCCAACGGCACCTCGATCGGAATCGACCGCTCCCGATTCCCTTTGCCGTGCACGAACAACCGTCGATCTCCAGACCGCCCCACCACGGAAGAACGCCGCAGCTCCCGCATCTCCGAGGCCCGCAATCCCGCCACCAGCCCCAAGGCGAGCACCACCACATCGCGTTCCGGCCACGGTGTCCGTGCCTGCCGAGCGCCACTGGCGATCGCGGACAGCAGTTGTTCGGGCGTGCCCTCGCCGCGCAACGGCTTGGGGGAGAGGGGACTGGGTCTCGGACGACCCACCGCACCCATCGGGTTTCCCGCAGCCAGGCCGTCGACGACGCAGAACTGGAAGAACTGGTTCCACGTCGACCAGGCCCGCGCCACCGAACTCTTGGCGTGGGTGTCCGCGAACGCCCCGAACGCGGCCCGTAGCGGCCGCGCCACGACGTCGTGGAGGGCGATCGACTCCGGGTCACGGCTCAGTTCGTCCGCCAGGTGGCCGTTGACCCCGGCCAGATCGCGCCGATACGCCGCCGTCGTGTGGGGGGAGTCCTTACGTGCCCGTCTGGCAACAAAGAACGCCTCCTGTGCCTCGATCAACATCACCTTCGTTGCCTACCGGTACCCACCGACAAAAGTCGATCATCAGGGGGAGTGATCGCCGAAGTTCCCCCATTCGGGCCCCTCCCGATACCCCCGAAACTCCCCTGCGAGTGCTGCATAATGGCGGTTATCCATCAAACAGGTGTTCGACACCTCGGGCGGACGTACCAGCCGTTAACGTCACTGTGACGAATTTATGGTGTCGCGGTCGAGTGCTCAGATGGGGGTCTGCCCGCCCCTAGAGACTTCTCGCATGGGATTGGTTGTCCGGCCGGCGGCGGCGTCAACGAATGGGAATGTTCACGAGGGCGATCGAGAGACCGAGGGTTGCCGCCACAGGCGTCAGGAGCGTCACAGTGGCCGAATCGAGTGCTCGCGGGCCACTTCCAGGTCATCTGCACCTGGTCACCAAAGTGCGATAATCTACATTATGTAAAGTAGCGGTTCTGGTCTGGTCCCCTGGGGACTTCGGGCAGTGTCAGCGGCGGAACGGGCATTGCCAACGCTCGCGCACGTCCGGCAGACGCGAACCCTGCGCTGAACGGGATATCGGGCCCGCTGTCACACGATGGCCGCGTTGCTTGATCGGCTCTCGGCGTTCTGGCTCTCCGAACAGGGTGACCGCCTGTACGGTCTCGGTTCCAGCGCTTCTCCCCCGCTGTCCCAATATGGTGTCTGAGCAGCAAAAAGCGCGCTCACAAGGTTGTAGACCTCGGAGCGCGCTTGATATCATGAGTAGTGCTGCACAACAGTGTGGGGAAGCATTCACACCAGAGCTGAGGACTTCGACACGCCAAAGCTAGCCGCTTCTTGAGCGGCTTGTCAACCGGGTGTTTCCGGTTGTGCTGGTGGCCCGGGTGACGCCGGGCAAGAATGCTTCGCCGTCGACGGCGAGGGGAATGCGTGTGAACAGTGCGACGGGCGGAGTCACCATCGGCGGATTGCCGTGGCTGGACTATGTGCTGGCGAGTCCGCGGCGGGCGGCCCGGCTGGCCAAAGAGCACAAGGAGAACTACCTCAGCACCGAGTCGATGGCCTGGTTCCCTTACCAGCCTTTGCTTTCCGGGATGCGGCGAGCGGTGAACGCGGTCGATCCGCGTGCCGAGCTCGATGAGGTCGTCGCGTGGGGTGAGATGAAGCAGGATTGGCGGGCGGCGGCATATCGCGATTCGGCGTCCGGGTTTCTCGAGTTGTTGCCTCGGCGCGCTACCGGGGTTCCGGTGGTGCGACCGGTGTGGTCCGAAGGTGATTTGTCTGTGGTGTTTCGCAGTGTGGTGGGGCTGCGGCTGCGGGATGATTCGCTGATGCTTGTGGCGCCCTATGTGAAGAAGGCGGAGCTGGATCGGGATGCCGCCGAGGTGGTGCTGTTCATCATGGAGTCGGTGATGGATCAGGCGTTGCCGGGAGCGGTGCCAGTGGTGTGGGATACGCGGCGCGGAAAGGCGTTCAAGCTCACCAAGCGCACCAATCGGCGCAATTTGGAGGTGGCCGCTCGGGGGTTGGCGGCGAAGTATTTGTGTGAGTGGTCGCTGGTGGCGTAGTCGCGCGATGATGTCGGGGAGGGTCCGCTTGTGGGCCCTCCCCTGTTCTGTTCGCCTGGTCAGGCGATGAGCCAGCCGGAGGTGCCGATCGGTGTCGGCGGCTCGACGGTGCGCAGGGTGGGTGTGACGGTGATCTCCTCGTCGAGCTGGGTGAGTTGCAGGCCGGTGAGGACGGGACCGCAGGCCAGTACGCGCAGGGTGCGTTGGCGGCGTTGGCAGGCACGGTGGGCGCGCAGGAGTACGGCGGTGCTGGCCCAGCTCAGGAAGCTGACCTGGGTGAGGTCGACGACGATGCGTCGGGTGTCCGCTTCGGCGGTGCACGCGGCCATGACCGCGTCGTGCCAGGGCATTTCGGTGGCGAGGTCGATGCGGCCGGTCGCGGCGATGACGATCGTGCGGCCGGTGCGTTCGACGGTGATGCCGAGTTCTCGTTTGGCCTGTTCGGCTGCCGAGCGTGCGAACTTGAGTGCCACCGGTGTCCCTTTCCGCGTTCCCCCTCCCCTAGACCTCGCGGCTCGGGAAAAGGTTGCCTCGGTGTTGTGGGTGGCCTACTAGGGTCCGGTCCGTGCGTGATCTTCTCGCGTTGCCGAAGGTTCACCTTCACGTCCACCTGGAGAGCACGGTTCGACCGGCGACGCTGGTGGAGTTGGGTGCCGGTCACGGTATCAACGTGCCGCCGGAGGTGAGTCACGGGCCGTTCGCGTTCGCCGGGTTCCGGGAGTTCGCCCAGGTGAACGCGCGGGCGCGGGAGTGTTTGCGCGGTGCCGAGGATTTTCGGCGGGTGGCGGTGGAGTTCTGTGCGGATGAGGCGGCGCAGGGTACGCGGTACGCGGTACGCGGAGGTGACGTTCACGGCGGCCTCGCATGGTGAGCGGGTCGGTGATCTGGAGATGCCGTTGGCCGCGGTGCTCAATGGGTTGGCGTTGGGGCGGCGTCGGTTCGGGATCGAGACCGCGGTGATCTTGGATCATTCGCGGCGCAGGTCGGTGGAGCGGTTGTGGCGGACGGTGGAGTTGGCGTCGCGGTTCGAGGGTGTGGTGGGGGTCGGGTTGGCCGGTGAGGAGCGGTATCCGGTCGGGCCGTTCGCCGAGGTGTTCGCGCGGGCGCGGGCGGCCGGATTGCGGGTGGTGCACCACGCGGGTGAGCAGTGTGGGCCGGAGAGTGTGGTGGACGCGTTGCGGGTGGGGTTGGCCGAGCGGATCGGGCATGGGATCTCGGTGTTGGGTGATCCGGGGGTGTTGGCCGAGGTTCGGGACCGCCGGGTGCCGTTGGAGGTGTGTCCGACGTCGAATGTGGTGTTGGGGTTGGTGGGGTCGTTGGCGGAGCATCCGTTGCCGCGGTTGTTGGCGGCCGGTGTGGTGGTGACGCTGAATACCGATGTCCCGAATGTCACGGGGATGACGTTGACCGATGAGTTCGTTCAGGCGCGTGCGGTGTTCGGCTTGTCCGATGTGGAGTTGGCGGGGTTGTCGTTGGCCGCGGTGGACGCCTCGTTCGCGTCGCCGGGGACGAAGTCGCGTCTTCGGGTGGCGATCGCGGATTGGTTGGGGTGATCCGGCGTTTCTTGCGGGAATCCGTCGGCGCCCACTGCTACGAATAGGCCGTATGGGTGTGACGGGCACCACTGTCAAGGGGTGAGAGATGACTGAGGACGAAAAGCGCGCTTTGGGGCATGTGGCCGCGGGCGCGTTGTTGTTCCACAACGGGCTGTGGGGTGGTCCCATGGGGTTCTTGTGGTCGGATGAGCGGGGTTCGGCGGCGGGGCGGGTCCCGGAGTGGGAGTCGACGGCGTTGACGTTGTTGGAGCGGCGTGGGTTGGTGTCGATCCGGGCGTGTTTGGGTACGCGGGATCTGCCGGTCGTGGTGACGGATGCTGGGGTGCGGGTGTTGCGGACGCGTTGAGTCGGGCGGTTGCGCTCAACGGACGATGACCCGTTCGTCGGTGTGCCAATTGGCTTTGTGGTGGGTGGTTTTCCCTTGATATGACATACGCATGCGACCGGAACCCGGGCAGGTGCTGCATTTCTCGGAGGACCCGACGATCACCCGGTTCGTACCGCATGTCGCTACGACCGCGCGGCAGGTGACGGCGTTCGTGTGGGCGGTGGACGCGGCCCGCTCCCCCGACTACTGGTTTCCGCGTCAGTGCCCCAGGGCGATGGCGTGGGCGTCACCGACGTCGACGCGTGTGGACCGGGAGAGGTTTCTCGGCGCGGGTGGCTATCGGGTGCATGCCATCGAGTACGGCTGGGTTGAGGCGATGCGGACGGTCCGGCTCTACGCCTATCGGTTCGCGGCCGCCGATTTCACCGCGTTCGGCGAGCCTGAGCCGCATGGTCACGTCAGCACGCGGGCGGTGGTTCCGTTGGGGCCCGCGGAGCCGGTTGGTGATCTGTTTCGGTTGCACGATCAGGCGGGCATCGAACTTCGGGTGCTCTCCGCGTTGTGGCCGTTCTGGGACGCGGTGACCACTTCGACGTTGGGTTTCAGCGGGATCAGGATGCGCAACGCGCGGCCTCGCTGAGTCGCGCTACGGCAGGGTGGCGCCGATGGTGTGGCGGTAGTAGGTGTCGAGGTCGGCGTCGGGTGCGCCTGGTGTGGTGCCCGTCAGGTCGCGGGTGAGGTCGCGGATGGCGCTGTGCCAGTGCGCGAGGGTGGTGACGAGCCGGTCCTCGGTGATGCCGTTGTGGGTGAGGGTCAGGCGGGCGCCGCCGGGGCCTGGTCCGAGGTCGAAGCGCACGTCGTCGCCGTTGTCGAGGCGCACGTGGCGGGTGGTGGGCGGTTGGTCGGTGGTGAGGGTGCCGTGGGCGAGGTCGGCCAGGTGTGGCCATACCTCGTCGGCGGGGGCGGTGAGTTGGCGTTCGAAGTGGACGCGCCAGCGGTCGCCGTCGGGTTCGGCGGTGCCGCGCAGGAGTCCGAATTGGGCGGCGTACTTGTCGTTGGCGGCGGCCCAGTCGCGTGGGGCGATGGGGTTGCCGTCGAGGATGTCTTCCAGCGCGCCGAGGCAGGTTTCCCAACCCGCGGCGTAGCTGGCGGCGGCGGGGCGATCGTCGAAGTGTTGGGTGAGTACCAGCAGGCTGCCCTCGGGTGTGGGCCGCACCTCGAAGCGCAGCGTCTCGTCTTCCCAGGTGAAGGCGAACAGCCGGGGCGGGTCGTAGTCGGTGATCGTGCCCGCGCCGCCGTCGGAGTCGGGGAAGGTGAAGGTGATCCGCTCCCCCGCGCGCTGCTGTCCGTCGAGTCGGGCGGGGAACCAGTGTTCGAGGTGTCCGGGTTCGGTGATCGCGCGCCATACCTTCTCGGGCGGGTGCGCGAGTGCCCGTTCGAGCCGCAGTACGCAGCGGCCCGCGTCGGTGCGCAGTGTGGCGTCCATGGTTGCCCTTTCCGTCGACCCCGAATATATCTATACAGGAATATGCCCGTCAAGGAATGAACGGGGTGGTGCTTCCCTGGAACGCTAAGCCGCGTTGCGGACCATTCCAGTCCGCAACGGGTGTCAGACTCGGTGCATGTTGGAGACCTCGGCGCGGCTGCTGCGCTTGTTGTCGCTGTTGCAGACCCGCAAAGACTGGTCCGGCGCAGACTTGGCCGACCGGCTCGGCGTCACCGACCGCACTGTGCGGCGCGACGTGGACAAGTTGCGGTCGCTGGGCTACCCGGTGTCGGCGGTGACCGGCGTCGCGGGTGGCTACCGCCTCGGTGCGGGTGCCGCCCTGCCGCCGCTGCTGCTTGACGACGAGGAAGCGGTGGCCGTCGCGATCGGGCTGCGTTCGGCGGCCGCCGGCACTGTTGCGGGCATCGAGGAGACCTCGGTGCGGGCGTTGGCGAAACTGGAACAGGTGCTGCCGTCGCGGTTGCGACACCGCGTGCACGCCCTGCAGTCGATCACCGTGCCGATCGGGCGTGGTGGCCCGACTGTCGATCCGGACGCGCTCACCGCCATCGCCGGCGCCTGCCGCGATAGCGAGCGGCTGCGTTTCGACTATCGCGACCACGACGGCGGCGAGAGCCTGCGCGTGGTCGAACCACATCGACTGGTGCACACCGGCCGCCGCTGGTATCTCGTCGCCTTCGACGTCGACCGCGATGACTGGCGCACCTTCCGCGTCGACCGTCTCACCCCGCGCTCCCCCACCGGCCCTCGGTTCGTGCCGCGCGACCCGCCCGCCGAGGACATCGCCGCCTACACCGCCTACGGCCTGTCCAACCGCGCCTACACACATCGAGCCGTGGTCACTCTGCACATGCCGATGGCCGAGGCCGCCGAGCACATCACCCCCACCTCAGGCGTACTCGAACCCATCGACGACGTGACGTGCAGGCTGCGCGCGGGCGCTCACCATCTTGACGGGATCGCTCTGTGGATCTCGCTTCTCGGCTGTGAGTTCGAGGTCCACGAGCCGCGGGAGCTGGTCGACAGTCTGCGCGCGATGGCCGACCGGCTCGACCGCGCACACACACGATCGAGTGGATCACCGTCGCCGACTGTGCTCTGACTCCCCTCGGTTGCGGGTGGGGGCCACACGAACGGTGGTACCGGTCGTGAGAGTCTTGCCGTGATGGTGACGATTCCGGGGCCCCCGTGTTCGACGCTGTCGCGCGCCTTGGACGAACCGTTCGCCGGTTCCGCCGCGACCGCGACAACCTGGCTGTGCGTGGAACAACCCGGCCCGTGGGGCCGCGACGCGCTGGTCGAGAGCCACCTCGACCACGATGTCGGCGCCGAACTCGCCACGCGCGCCAAAGGCACCGGTGTGCGAGTGGTCCTCATCCGCCGACCCGGTCGCCACCCCGACGCCATCGCACCGCACCGCGTCTATCTCGCCCACACCTCGCCCGGCCGGTCGTTTCTGCGCGCGGACACTCTGCGAGACCCCAAACATTTGCTCGACCTCGACTTCCACGCCCTTGGCGCGGGCACCCATCACGGGTTCGGCGCTGCCGTGGACGACCCGTTGCTGCTGGTGTGCACCAACGGTCGTCGCGACGTGTGCTGCGCGGTGCGCGGTCGTCCCCTCGCCACCGAGATGTTCGCGAGCCACGGGGACGCGGTGTGGGAGTGCAGCCATATCGGTGGCCACCGCTTCGCCCCGACGGCGTTGCTGCTGCCGACCGGGTATTCCTACGGTGACCTGTCCCCGGAGCGGGCCCGCGCGGTGCTCGACGGTGGCGCGGTGGTTACCGACCGTTGTCGCGGATGCTCGACGTGGACGCCTCCCGGGCAGGCCGCGGAACTCGCCGTCCGGACGTTGACGCACACCGTCGACCCCGACGCGCTGTCGGTGCGTGTCCCGACGCGCAACGAGGACGGCGACTGGCGGGTCGTGGTGTCCCACGTGGACGAACGTTCGTGGGTGGTCACAGTCGCCGAACGCCACAACGCCCCCGACCGGCCCGCGAGCTGCGGCGCGGCCGCGTCACCGTCGATCGCGCACATCGTCGAACGCATCGACTGACGCGGCGAACATCGGTGGTCACCGCGTACTCGTGGCTGCTTCGGGGCACACTGGGCATCCCCGATCGTGAGGAGTCCGCTGTGGAGGTCGACCGCCGCCGCGTCATCGCCTACCGCGTCGCGCGCCACGGCCTGCACCGCGACGCGTCGGAACTCCGCGTGCTCGACTTGGGGGTACAGGACGCCGGTGCCCGTTCCCCGTATGTCGCCCTCGCCGCCCGACTGCCCGGAGCCGTCGACGCGGATCTGGTGACGGTGTGGACGTTCCGCGGTGCCCCACACCTCATCCGCCGATCCGATGTGGGCGAACTTGCGGCAAACCTGTGGCCGCGTGGGTCCGCCGACGCCCTCGCCCGCCTCGGCGGCGCGGGCACCGTGTTCCGCAAGGCGGGCATCGACGGCCTGGACGCCCTGACCCGCGCCGCGACCGCCATGCGTGAGGTCGTCACCGAAGCCACACCGCGCGGACACGTCAGCACCGAGGTCACCCGTCTGCTGCCCGCCGACTACTCCTACGACTGCCGCTCCTGCGCCTCGACCCACATCTACGGCAGCCTGTTCCAACTCGTCGGCCTGTTCGCGGGCGTCGAAGTCCGCAACGAATCCCGCCCGACCCTGCTGCGCCCTCTTCCCGCCCGGCACCCTGTGCCCACGGTGTCGACCGGCGCCACCCCACTGATCGAGTCCTACCTGCGCCTCCACGGCCCGGCCACCGTCGCGCACGCGGCCGGTTTCCTCGACACGACCCAGGCACAGACGACACTGGTGTGGCCAGAGGACCTGGTGCCGGTCACCGTCGAGGGCACACCACGCTTCCTCCGCGAGTCCGACCTGGACGACCTGCTCAACGGCCCAGACCCGGCCATCGTGCGACTTCTCCCGCCCTCGGACCCGCTGCTGCAATGCCGAGACCGCGAGACGCTGGTGCCCGCGCAGAAACACCGCAAAGAGGTGTGGAAGGTGATCGGCAACCCGGGTGTGGTCCTCGTCAACGGCGAGATCACCGGCACGTGGCGAACCAAGACCGCGGGCAAGACCCTACGCGTACAGGTCTTCCCCTTCGGCAAACTTCCCGCATCCACCACACGAGTCCTCAACGACGAAGCCGAACGCGTCGCCACAGCCCGAGGACTTCCCCAGGTCACCGTCGACATCGTCGACTAGACCACCGGTAACGCCGCTCTCGCAGCTTGGCCGCCTGCGCGACGAGTCATCGGCCTGGACATCTATCTGGAACAGGACTCGATCAAGTCACAGCAGGTGTACGTCGACGTCGCCGACAACGCCAAGGGCATCAGCAGCGTCGTTCGGAGCAACAAGCTCGCCAATCGCACATCGATCACCCGCTGGCCACGGTCACCGAAGACGTTCCCGAGACCGAACGCAGACCCGGAGAACCGAGTGTGGCGCAGGAACCGCGCTGCGGCAGGGTCTTCGTTCGCAGCGCGGCGTCGGCAGAGCCGGTCGATACGCGAGCGGGACACGGCGGCCGCATAAAGGGCTGTTATCCAGTAGATGTCGTTGCGGCCGTCATCGTCCGATGTCAGGCGACGGCGCCCGCGCCTCCCTGGTCACCGCCATCGGCCAGATCAAGCTGAGGGCCACCGATCACGATCTCGGATGGACCGTGACCAGTCACCGGCTGGACCGGGTTCATGCGCACGTTGTCGATGCCGCCCATGTCCACCGAGGGGCCACTCCCGAAGAGGGGCTGGATCATGTTCATCGTGTCATCGACGACTTCGTTGGAGCCGAGAATGTCGTGGGGCATGGCAAATCTCCTCAGTGAGTGGGATAGGGCACGTCCGTTAAGGATTCTTCCGCATAGCGGGCGGTAGCCGGTCGGGCCGAGCTGAATCAGTTCGCCTTCGATGTCGACTCGTCCAGCAGCGCCTGATGATCCAGTCCGGCCTTACCCCACTCGGCAGGCAGCACCGACAGGTCAAGGGCATCCACGCCCCGGTCACGCAGGAACTCCAGCTTGGCAACCTCCGCCTTGATCGCGGCAGGAGATGCCTCGACCGGCCCGGTGCCCAACCACCAACCGGGTCATCGTCACCTCGGGGGTTCTTCAGGCGCCTTGTTGAACGCGGCCGCGCCGATCATGCGGACGCAGAACATCATCCACCTGGTCGGTGTCATCACGGGCTGGTACACGAGACCACCGGCCGCCGTGTCGGACGAGCCATGACGGTCACCGGCTTCTGCCACTGAAGCCGGTGACCCACTCAGCGGCGGATCAAGCCGCCCGTGTCGGGGTCGTCCGTCGGGGGCTTGGGGTGGGCGATCGCCTGGGTGCGTTCTTCGTCCACTGCGGGCGCGGGTGCGATCGGCATTGGTGGCACCAGTGGGGTCTCGACCTCTTTGCGCGCCACCGCTTCCGCCGCGCGGACCGCCTCGGCGATCTCCGGGTCGGTCGAGGTGTCGAACCAGTCGGCGATGGCGGCGTCGTCCTCTTCGGGGGCGGATTCGGTGTCGGGGGCCGGGGTCTCGTAGCGGAACACGCCGTCGTCGCCCTTGACGCCCAGTTGGCGGGCGAAGCCTTCCAGGGCCTTGCTGAAGTCCGTCGGGATCATCCACACCTTGTTCGCGTCGCCCTGCGCCATCTGGGGCAGGGTCTGCAAGTACTGGTAGGCCAGCACTTCCGGTGTGGGCCTGCCTGCCTTGATCGCGGCGAACACCTTCTCGATCGCCTTCGCCTGGCCCTGGGCCTGGAGGTACTGGGCGGCGCGGTCGCCCTGGGCTTTGAGGATGCGGGACTGGCGGTCGGCCTCGGCGGCCATGATGGTGGCCTGCTTGGCGCCTTCGGCGGCCAGGATCTGGCTCTGCTTCTGGCCCTCCGCGGTCTTGATCGACGCCTCGCGTTGGCCTTCGGCGTTGAGGATGACCGCGCGCTTCTCGCGGTCGGCGCGCATCTGCTTCTCCATCGAGTCCTGGATGGACGGCGGCGGGTCGATCGCCTTCAGTTCCACGCGCGCCACCCTGATGCCCCAGCGGCCGGTCTCGTCGTCGAGCACTCCGCGCAGCTGCATGTTGATCTGGTCGCGGGAGGTGAGGGTCTCCTCCAGGCTCATGCCGCCGACGACGTTGCGCAACGTCGTCGTGGTCAGCTGCTCGACGGCGATGATGTAGTTGGAGATCTCGTACACCGCCGCGCGCGAGTCGGTGACCTGGAAGTAGATGACGGTGTCGATCGACACCGTCAGGTTGTCCCGGGTGATCACCGGTTGCGGCGGGAACGACACCACCTGTTCACGCAGGTCGATGCGGGCACGCACCCGGTCGAAGAACGGCACCAGGAAATTCAGGCCGGGTTCGGCGACCACGCGGAACCGGCCGAGGCGTTCGATCACCGCCGACTGCGCCTGCGGGATCACCAGGACCGCCTTGATGACGATCGTGAGCACGAACAGGACCACGACTATCGCGACGATGAGACTGACGGTCATCCGGTACTCCACTCTGGACGGTGTAGGGCACGGGTCACGGCTGATCCGACCACACGATCGCGGTGGCACCGGAGATCTCCACGACCGTCACCGACGTCCCTGGCTCGATCACCTGGCCCGCGTCGAGGGCCCGCGCCGACCAGTCGGTGCCGTTGAGTTTGATCCGCCCACCCGTGTTGTCCACAGTAGACGTGACGATGGCGTGGCCGCCGACGAGCGCGGCCACGTTGTCCGGCCGGTGCGCGCCGTGCAGGCGTCGCTTGAGCAGCGGGCGCGCGACGGTGACCAACCCGAGGGACACCAGGGCGAACACCGTCGCGCTGATGAAGGTGTTCCCGAACAACGCCTCGGCGCCACCACCGGCCACCGCGGCGACGCCGAGCATCAGCAGCACGAAATCGCCGGAGAGGACCTCGGCCGCGATCAGGACCACACCGCCGATGAGCCAGATGAGCGCCGCCATGGGCCCATCGTCGCAGACACGGGAAGCGGCGACAGCGCCTGTGATCCACGCGTGATGCGAATCAGGAGGTGACGAAGTCGATCAATCGCTCCACCGCGCCCACCAGCGGCGGTTCCAGATCGCGGAAACCGGACACGGCCGCGCGGACCCGGCGCCACCCGTCGGCCGGTTCACCCCACCCCAGCGCGGAGCACACCCCGTCCTTCCACGGCAGTCCGCGCGGCACCACCGGCCAGGCCGTGATCCCCACCGCCGAGGGCTTCACCGCCTGCCAGATGTCGACATACGGGTGCCCGGTGACCAGCACGTGCGGATCACGCACCGCGCCGACGATCCGCGACTCCTTGCTGCCCGCCACCAGGTGATCCACCAACACCCCCAGGCGGCGCCGCGGGCCGGTGCCGAAGTCGTCGACGCGTTCGGCGAGGTGGTCGATTCCACTCAGCGGCTCCACCACCACGCCCTCGACGCGCAGGTCGTGTCCCCACACCAGCTCCACCAACTCGGCGTCGTGGATGCCCTCGACCCAGATCCGGCTGTCGCGTGCCGTGCGTGCTCGCAGCCCATCGACCCGCACCGAACCCGAGGCCGATCGAGCGGGGGCGTGCGCGGGCGCGGCCACAGCGGGACGCACCAGGGTGGAGGGGACACCGTCGACGAGGAACCCGGCCGGGGTCAGCGGGAACAGCCGTTGCCTGCCGTGACGGTCTTCGAGCACGACGTTGCCGAGTTCGAACCGCACCACCGCGCCGCAGAACCCGCCCGCCGCGTCCTCGACCACCAGTCCCACCTCGGCGGGCACCTCCGGGATCTGCTTGCGCGGTTTGCCCGCGAAGATGTCGTCGTAGCCATGGGATCGCACCGACGCACGGTAGCGAGAGTCCACCCGATCGGGCGGTGATGGCACGCCGTCGCGCGGAAAGTTCCGGTGACCCGTCGGAGGACGGTCGCGAGGAACGACGATGGGGATCAGAGCCCGCACCAGGACGTTCGACGGGAGGACCCGTGACCGAGATCCGAGTGATTCCCGAATCCGAGGTGGCGTGGCCGTCGACTCTGACCCCGTACATCGCCGCGGCCGACACCCGCCGCGCCGTCGAGTGGTATGTCGCGGTGTTCGACGGGCACCGACGCGGCGAGATGTGTGTGATGTCGGCCGGGACTATCGGGCACACCGAGATCGGCATCGGCGACGCGGGGTTGACGATCTCCGACGGTGGCGGCGGTGTGGTGCCTGTCAAGGCCCGGACCAACATATGAGGAGATCGCCGTTCTCCTGAGGCGTCGACTGAGCGCTTAGAACGCGGGCCACGGGATAGGGCGGCCTTCCGGGTCTGGCTCCGGGTAGATCGGGGCCGCCAGCAGCCGTGCGGTGCGCGAGCGCAGTGCCTTGATCTCGCGGGCCGAGATGTGCTCGGCCAGTGTCTGCGCGAGCGGCCCGTCCAGTGCGGCGTTCAGTGTGGCGAGCGCGTCGATCACCTCGTCGGACAGGGGTTCCCGGGCCCACCCCCACAGCACGGTGCGTAACTTGTTCTCGCTGTGCAGGCAGATGCCGTGGTCGACGCCGTAGATGCCGCCATCGGTGGAGTGCAGGACGTGCCCGCCCTTGCGGTCGGCGTTGTTGATGATCACGTCCAGCGCCGAGAGCCGCGCCACCGCGTCGTGGTCGGAATGCGCCAGTATCGCGGGGTTGCCGAACCGGTCGTGCGCGCGCAGGATCGTCCGCCATCCTGGCGGCACTTCGGGGGGCGGCACCACGTCGACGAGGCCGTCGCCTTCTTTGGTGTCGACCCAGAGTTGCACCATGCCGGGCCCGAACGGGCCGTTGCGCAGTACCGTCGGGGGGATCAACGCCATGCCCGAGGCTCGCGCCACCAGGTAGGCGGCGACCTCGCGGCCCGCGAGGGTGCCGTCGGGGAAGTCCCACAGCGGTCGTTCGCCGTCGATCGGCTTGTACACGCATTGCGCGGCGACGCCGTCGGCTTCGATCGCACAGAACAGTGTGGTGTTCGACGCGTCGACCAGACGTCCTTCGATGTCGATCGCGCCGCGCAGTAAGAATTCCCCGGCGCCCGGGTCGGTGGGTAGCACTGTCGGTTATGCCTCGTCGGTGCGGCGGTAGCCGTTTTGTCGTGGGCACACGTGGCCCTTGGGGTCCAGTGGTTCCGCGCACAGCGGGCACGGTTTGCGTCCGGCGTTGACCACCCGGCCCGCGCGTTCGGCG
>JALZNB010000305.1 GCA_030857905.1 Actinomycetota bacterium | reverse complement strand
GGCGTGGAAGGACACCGCGGGCAAGGTCTCGCCGGAGACCCCGAAACTGCCCACGTTGACCCCCTGTAGCTGATCGAGTGACCTGCGCCTGGGGCGCCCGCCCTCACCAGGGCGGGCGCCCCAAGCCTTGATTCGGGCTCGGAGTCCACGTGAACGTCATCATCGACAATTTCGCCCTGTATCGGGACGGGTTCCTCAAGACCCTGCTGATCTGCGGGTACTCGTTCGTCGGGGCGTTGGTCCTCGGCACCGTCATCGCGGCGTTCCGGGTGTCCCCGGTTCCGCCGCTGCGCTGGATCGGAACAAGCTGGGTCAACGTGTTCCGAAACTGCCCGCTGACCGTCGTGCTGTTCTTCTGCGCGTTCGGCCTGCCGGAGATCGGCATCAACGGCGCCTACTTCTGGTTCGGCGTCACGGGACTGGTGCTCTACACCTCCGCGTTCGTCTGCGAGGCGGTCCGAAGCGGCATCAACTCGGTGTCCGCGGGCCAGGCCGAAGCGGCCCGCGCCGTGGGGCTCACCTTCAGCCAGTCGCTGTCCAACGTCGTTCTGCCCCAGGCTCTGCGGACCGTGGTGCCCCCACTGGGCAGCGTGATCATCGCCATGGTCAAGAACTCGGCGATCGTCGGGGCCTTCGGCGTCGGTGGCGATCTGTTCGCGGTCGGCGACACCCTCACCTCGGCGCGCGGGGAAGCCGCGCTGCCGGTGCTGATCGGCGTCGTCCTGGGATACCTGGTGATCACGATTCCTGGCGGGCTGCTGCTCAGCCTGCTGGAGCGGAAGGTGGCGATCGCCCGATGAGCACGTCGGTTCTCTACGACTCACCGGGACCACGCAGCAAGCGGCGGGTCCTCATCGGCAGCCTCGGCGCGGGCGTGCTCGTGGTCGCGGCACTGGCCGTCGTCGGCCTGCAACTGGACAAGCAAGACCAGTTCGCCGAGGAACGCTGGGCGCCGTTGATCAACCCGGGCGACGCGGCGTTCACCCAGGTGTGGACGCTGCTGGGCAACGCGTTCGTGAACACCCTGCTCGCTGCCGGGCTGGCGATGGCGTTCTCGCTGGTGATCGGCACGCTGCTCGCGGTGACGCGACTGACCGCGACCCGCTCGTACCGGTGGGCGGTGGTCGGGTTCATCGAACTCTTCCGCGGTATCCCGGTCGTGATCACCATCTTCTTCGCCGCCAGGGTGCTTCCCGAGTTCGGCGTCGACCTGTCGAACCTGTGGTTCCTCGTCATCGGCCTGACGGCGTACAACTCGGTGATCATCGCGGAGATCGTGCGCGCCGGGGTGAACTCGCTGCCGCGCGGGCAGGGCGAGGCCGCGCAGTCGCTGGGGATGCGGCGCTCCCAGGTGCTGGGCACCGTGTTGCTGCCGCAGGCGTTCCGGGCGATGCTGCCCGCGCTGATCAGCCAGCTCGTCGTGGTGCTCAAGGACACCTCGCTCGGCTTCATCATCAGCTACGAGGAGACCGTGCGCACCGCCGGGTTCATCATCCAGAACCTGAGCAATCCGATTCAGGTGTACCTCGTCATCGCCGTGATCTTCATCGTGGCGAACTACGCCCTCGGGCGGTTGGCGATCTACACCGAACACCGGTTGAGCCGCGGCAAGAAGGTCGTCGCCGAGCCGCTTCCCGCCGACGATGTCGCGGGCGCGGGCGCGAAGGGCGGCGGCTGACCGTAGGTGATGGCGTGCGGTGTGGGGACACATTCCGGTGTGTCCCCACACTCATGTCCGGGGCGAGCGGCACTCTCCCGAAAATGACACAGTGGCCACCGCGGAGACTCCCGCGATGGCCACTGTGGACAGTGTCGGAATCAGGTCTTCGAGCGGTTGAACAGCTTGTTGCCCAACCACACCACCGGATCGTACTTGCGGTCGGCGACGCGCTCCTTCATCGGGATGAGCGCGTTGTCGGTGATCGCGATGTGCTCGGGGCACACGTCCGAGCAGCACTTGGTGATGTTGCAGTAGCCGAGGCCGTGCTCTTCCTGCGCCTCGTTCACCCGGTCGGCCGCGTCCAGCGGGTGCATCTCCAGTTCGGCGATGCGCATCAGGTAACGAGGACCCGCGAAGGACTCCTTGTTGTCCTCGTGGTCACGCACCACGTGACAGGTGTTCTGGCACAGGAAGCACTCGATGCACTTGCGGAACTCCTGCGAGCGCTCGACGTCGACCTGCTGCATCCGGTACTCGCCAGGCTTGAGACCGGCGGGCGGGGTGAACGACGGGATCTCGCGGGCCTTGGTGTAGTTGAACGACACGTCGGTCACCAGGTCGCGGATCACCGGGAACGTGCGCATCGGGGTGACCGTGATGACCTCGTCCTCGGTGAAGGTCGACATCCGGGTCATGCAGAGCAGCTTCGGCCTGCCGTTGATCTCCGCCGAGCACGAGCCGCACTTGCCCGCCTTGCAGTTCCAGCGGACCGCGAGGTCCGGGGTCTGGGTCGCCTGCAACCGGTGGATGATGTCGAGGACGACCTCGCCCTCGTTCACCTCGACGACGTAGTCCTGCAGTTCCCCGTCCTGGTCGTCGCCACGCCAGAGCCTGAACTTCGCCTCGTAGGCCACCTCAGACCGTCCTTCCCGGGTGCGCCACCAGTTCGCCCTCGGTGTAGTACTTCTCGAGCTCGGGCAGCTCGAAAAGCTCAAGCAGGTCTTCGCGCATCGGCTCCTGCTCCTTACGGATGATCTCCACACTGGGCACGACGGCGTCGTCGTTCTTCGCGGTGCACACCAGAAGCGTGTTGCGCCACCCGGAATCCATCACCGGGAAGTCGTCGCGGGTGTGCCCGCCCCGGCTCTCGGTGCGCAGCAGCGCCGCACGGGCGACACACTCGCTGACGATCAGCATGTTGCGCAGGTCGATCGCCAGGTGCCAGCCGGGGTTGAACTGCCGGTGGCCCTCGACGACGACATTGCGGATGCGGGAACGGATGTCGGCCAACCGCTCCAGCGCCTGCTCGATCTCCTCGGACTTGCGAATGATGCCGACCAGGTCGTTCATCGACTGCTGAAGCTCGTTCTGCAGCGTGTACGGGTTCTCGTCGGTGCCGTCGGCCGCCGGGTCGAACGGGTCGAGCGCCATCTTCGCGGCGGCGTCCACAGCGGACTGGTCGACACTCGGACGCGACTCCAACGACTCCACGTAGGACGCGGCGCCGAGACCGGCCCGCCTGCCGAACACCAACAGGTCCGACAGCGAGTTGCCGCCGAGCCGGTTGGAACCGTGCATCCCGCCGGAGCACTCCCCCGCCGCGAACAGACCCGGCACGGTGGCGGCAGCGGTGTCCGGATCGACCTCGATGCCGCCCATCACGTAGTGACAGGTCGGACCGACCTCCATCGGCTCGGCCGTGATGTCCACATCGGCCAGTTCCTTGAACTGGTGATACATCGACGGCAAGCGCTTGCGGATCTCCTCGGCGGGCAACCTGCTCGCGATGTCGAGGAACACGCCGCCGTGCGGCGATCCGCGCCCCGCCTTGACCTCGGAGTTGATGGCCCGGGCCACCTCGTCGCGCGGCAGCAGGTCCGGCGTGCGGCGGTTCTTCTCCTGGTCGGTGTACCAGCGGTCGGCTTCCTGCTCGCTGTCGGCGTACTGGCCCTTGAACACGTCCGGGACGTACTCGAACATGAACCGCTTGCCGTCGGAGTTCTTCAGCACGCCACCGTCACCGCGCACGCCCTCGGTGACCAGGATGCCCTTCACACTCGGCGGCCACACCATGCCGGTCGGGTGGAACTGGACGAACTCCATGTTGATCAGCGTCGCGCCCGCGCGCAGCGCGAGCGCGTGACCGTCCCCGGTGTACTCCCAGGAGTTCGACGTCACCTTGAACGACTTGCCGATGCCACCGGTGGCCAGCACGACCGCGGGCGTCTCGAACAACACGAACCGGCCCGACTCACGCCAGTAGCCGAAAGCGCCGGAGATCCGGTCGCCGTCCTTGATCAGCTCGGTGATCGTGCACTCGGCGAAAACCTTGATCCGCGCCTCGTAGTCGCCGGTCTCGGCGAAGTCCTCCTGCTGCAGCGAGACGATCTTCTGCTGCATCGTGCGGATCAGCTCAAGGCCGGTGCGGTCACCCACGTGCGCGAGGCGGGGGTAGGTGTGACCACCGAAGTTGCGCTGGCTGATCCGACCGTCCTTGGTGCGGTCGAAGAGCGCGCCATAGGTCTCCAGCTCCCAGACCCGGTCCGGTGCCTCCTGCGCGTGCAACTCCGCCATGCGCCAGTTGTTGAGGAACTTGCCGCCGCGCATGGTGTCGCGGAAGTGGACCTGCCAGTTGTCGTTGGAGTTCGCGTTGCCCATCGACGCCGCGCAGCCGCCCTCGGCCATCACCGTGTGCGCCTTGCCGAACAGGGACTTGCACACCACGGCCACCCGCAGCCCACGCTGCCGGGCCTCGATCACCGCGCGTAGTCCGGCGCCGCCCGCTCCGATCACCACGACGTCGTACGCGTGCCGTTCAACCTCGGTCATGCTTTCCTCTCACTTCGGGTGGGGACTTCCCCCGACGGCGGGCAGGCCCACAGACCCACGCGTCACGGGTCAGATCAGGCGCAGATCGGAGATGGCGCCGCTGGCCACGAGCATCACGTACAGGTCGGTCAGGACGAGGGTGCCCAGCGTCGTCCACGCCAACTGCATGTGCCGGACGTTGAGCTTGGAGACCAACGTCCACGCGCGGTAGCGCACGGGGTGTTTGGAGAAGTGCTTGAGCCGCCCACCCGCGATGTGCCTGCACGAGTGGCACGAGATCGTGTACGCCCAGAGCAGGATCACGTTGATCCACAGGATGACGTTGCCGAGACCGAGGCCGTGGGTGAGAGCGACGACGGCGTCGTAGGTGTTGACCACCGAGACGATCAGCGCCACGTAGAAGAAGTAGCGGTGCGCGTTCTGGATGATCAGTGGCAGCCTGGTCTCACCGGAGTAGCTGCTGTGCGGCTCGGCCACCGCGCACGCGGGCGGCGACTGCCACACCGAGCGGTAGTAGGCCTTGCGGTAGTAGTAGCAAGTCAGACGGAAGCCGAGCAGGAACGGCAGGGCGATGAAGCCCAACGGAATCCAGCCCGGCAGCTCCGGCAGCGGCGTGCCGAAGTGCGATGACCCCGGCAGACACGAATCGCTCAGGCACGGCGAGTAGAACGGCGTCAGATAGCCGTACTCCTCGACCCAGTACCACTTGCCCATGAATGACCGGATCGTCGCGTAGACGACGAAGGTCAGCAGGCCCAGGTTGGTCAGCAGCGGCGGTAGCCACCACCGGTCGGTCCGCAGCGTCCGTGCGGAGATGCGCGCCCGTGTGGGGGCGCCAACACCTGAGGTCATCGATGTCCTCGTCTGTGCGGATGTGTGGTGGGGAATCTAGCGCTGGTAGCCGCCGACTCCTTCGTCGTCAGCACCATGCCAGAGGGCGGGATCGTATGGGGTGTCGGAAATGACCACCACCTCGCCTTCGATCGCGGACGGATGCCGGGGCTTCGGGGCCGTGGGGGCGTCGGTGAAGTCCGCGGCGTCGATATCCAACCGCTCGATGTCGTTGGCGAGTCTGCGGACAGCCGGGATATCGCCGTAGCGGGCCCGCAATGTGCCCACACAGTGCCGTAACTGCCCGATGGTCCGCTGCAACTCGCTGATCTCCGTGCTCGACATATCCGCACCTCCGTAAGTCGTCCAATCGCGACGCCGTTCGCGGGCGCCGCTCCTTGTCGACTTTGCCTTCCAACAGCAGTTGTGACAAGTACCACAAGAGCCTAAGCAGTGGGTCGCACGCCTCGCGATCCAGGTCGCACTTACCTTGTGATATCCAGCACACGAGCACTGTCGACACTGCCGTCAACTGGCCTGGATCGGTTGTGCGACAAAGGAAACAGCCCCACCGCCAGAGGCGGACGGGGCCGACGCACGACGGTCTCACCGGGGGTGCGAACAGTCATTCCTCGGAGCTGAGCGCGTCCGGTTTGTGGACGGCCTCGCGCCCGCTCTTGGCGCTGCGAACGCGGTACTGCGGGTCGTCCGGCGAGGCCCTGACCGTCCGTCCTGCGGCTTCGGTGTCCTCACTGATGCGCTCTTCGACCTCACCGTGCGCGGTCGAGCCGTGGCTGTGCCATGCGACCTTGTCGCCTTCACTGAATTCCTTGGCCATACCCAGCGGTACCCGCGCGGGGTCGCGCGAAAACCAGGGTCAATCCGGGACGTCACCCTCGACGCCGCTCGCGTCGAGTTCGGCCCGGACCACGCGATAGGCCATGCCCTCGGCATAGCCCTTGCGGGCCAGCATTCCCACCAGCCTGCGGATCTTGACCTGGTCGTCCAACGCGGCCATCGAGCCCAGCTTGCGGCGGACCAGCTCGCGAGCGCGGTCCTGCTCCGCGTCGCCGTCCACGGCGGCCACCGCGTCGGCCACGACGGCCTCGTCGACGCCCTTGCGGCGCAACTCCGTGGCCAACGCGCGCCTGCCGAGCCCCTTGTTAGGTGTGCCGGGACTGCACCCAGCTCTCCGCGAACGCCTGATCGTCGATCAAACCCGCCGCGTCGAACTTGTCGATGATCGTGCGCGCCACGTCATCCGGAATCTCCTTGCGCCGCAACGCCTGTTCCAGCTCAAGGCGGGTCCGCGCCCGGACGGCCAGCAGCCGGTAGCACGTGTCGCGCGCCTTGGCCGCCAGGTCGTCCGGGTCGCTCGGCGACGATTCCCCGGGGGGCGCGGCGTCGTCCCCCCGGGTCCTGCGCGCGTACTGACGGTCGGCCATTAGAACTCGACGGGCGCCACCGGGGCGGTGGTCTCGTCGGCGTCGAGCTTGGCGCCGATGCCGAGCTTGTCCTTGATCCGCTTCTCGACCTCGTCGGCCACGTCCGGGTTCTCCAGCAGGAACTTGCGGGCGTTCTCCTTGCCCTGGCCCAACTGGTCGCCCTCGTAGGTGTACCAGGCACCGGACTTACGCAGAATGCCCTGGTCGACACCCATGTCGATCAGCGAACCCTCGCGGCTGATGCCCTTGCCGTACAGGATGTCGAATTCCGCCTGCTTGAAAGGAGGCGCACAGTTGTGCACCACGACGTCGTCGGCGACGAAATTGTGCAGTTCGTCAACTTCGATGTCGAACGTGCGCCGCCGCCGCTGCGGTAGTACTTCACGGATGGTCGAGTACCAGACCTGTTCGACGAGAATCTCGCGCAGGAAGGCATCATCCAACCCGGTGGCCAGCCGTTCCAGTCGGTCACGCCGAATTCGAGGCATGCCGAGAACGGCCCGCATGCCGAGCTTCGGGTCGCCTGCGTGTTCTCCGATGACATCCGCGGCCAGCCTGGGAGTGGTTCCGCGGGTCCGGAGGTGTTCCAGGACAGGCTCGATCACGCAATCCGGCAAGTAGTTCCGCTGAGAGCCCCGGTAACGACCTTCGGCCTCACGAAGGTAACCCACCAGAGTGTTCCCCCTCGGCCCCCACATCGGGATGGCTTCGGCAAAGGCGGATACGTTGTCGATACCGCTGACCCTGACTTCCCATGTCGGACGCTTGGCCATGATCTTGCGATCACCGATCACACCGCCGCTGCCCACACGATCAGATCGCAGCTGCACCGCACTTCCGATTCCCCATCGGAGAAGTAGCCAGTGGATCTGCTGAGCCAACTGCTCGGAAGTTGTGGTGAACCCGACCCGGATGCCGCCGGTGGCCTCCCTTGACGCATGACCGTCGGTCTCGAAGAGACCGAATATCAGGTTCGCGACAATGTCGGCAGAGATGTCGGCATCGAAGAAGACCGGGGCCAGTTTCTTGTCATATGCCAACGTCTGCCAGATCCCGAACTCCCTGCACAACTGAAGCAGATCATTCTTCTCCCCGGCTCGATGAGAGAAGTCGATCGAATATTTGTCCGACTTGTACGTCGCTTTGCATCCGAGCCTCGCCGCGATCCGAACCGCATCCTCGATAATCGGCTCGGCGATATTGATGAAGTGGATCGGAGTTTTTCCGCCCACGTAACCATCGCCAATCAAGTATCCGAGCATCCGAGCATCCTCGGAAGACATCGGCCTTGCCGAACCAAACCCCAGGAACTGACGCGGTCGCACCATCCGGTCCCCGGCGGCAAGTGAATCGGCGCGCTGCCAACCCTGCTCAGTCAAGACTTTGTGATCTGGAGTCACCCAGATCTCGGTGTCTTTGAGTCGGAGACCGATCACATCCTGCTCTCCTTGATCAAACCAGGAGCGCACCGCCTTGACGTGTAGCTCACCTCGCTTGTCGGTCGCCACGACATGAACAGGCAGCCGCCGATCGACAATGTCCTCGACACGATGAGTCAGCCCGGTCGCCGGATCGAACACTCGCGTTCCCTCGGCGACACATTTGTTTTTCACAACCTTGACTCTGGTACGGTTGCCGACCGGCTCTCCACCGTCCTTGAGGGTCTCAATACGCCGCACATCAAGTCGAATGGAAGCATAGAATTTCAATGCTTTACCACCGGTAGTGGTTTCGGGAGACCCGAACATGACGCCGATTTTTTCGCGGAGCTGGTTGATGAA
The DNA here is from genome assembly GCA_030857905.1 of Actinomycetota bacterium. GTDB lineage: Bacteria > Actinomycetota > Actinomycetes > Mycobacteriales > Pseudonocardiaceae > Actinokineospora. The sequence continues at coordinate 14,130 of JALZNB010000305.1, read as the reverse complement.
GATGGCGGTGGTACCGGAATTGCTCATCGCACCGGTCATCTTGCGCAGCGCCTGGCTCATCAGGCGGGCCTGGAGGCCGACGTGGCTGTCGCCCATCTCGCCCTCGATCTCGGCGCGCGGCACGAGTGCGGCGACGGAGTCGATGACCAGGATGTCGAGCGCGCCGGAGCGGATGAGCATGTCGGCGATCTCCAGCGCCTGCTCACCGGTGTCGGGCTGGGAGACCAGCAGTGCGTCGGTGTCGACGCCGAGGTTCTTGGCGTACTCGGGGTCGAGGGCGTGCTCGGCGTCGATGAAGGCGGCGATACCGCCCGCGCGCTGGGCGTTGGCCACCGCGTGCAGGGCGACGGTGGTCTTACCCGAGGACTCCGGGCCGTAGATCTCGACGACGCGGCCGCGGGGCAGGCCTCCGATGCCGAGAGCCACGTCGAGGGCGATGGCGCCGGTCGGGATTGTCGCGATCGGGGCACGGCCCTCGTCGCCGAGCCGCATCACCGAACCCTTGCCGAAGTTCTTGTCGATCTGGGCAAGGGCGAGTTCAAGCGCCTTGTCCCTGTCGGGTGCTGGTGCCATCTTCGATCCACCTCGGTTGACTGGAGTCTTTTTCGTGCTCACGTCGCCGACGCTACGGGCAAGGTCCGACGATTCTCGGCAGGCACCGCCAGTCTGTGGACAAACGGCCCCTCTGTGCACGACATGGTAGCGAACACATGTTCGATCTCGACGCGGGACACACCTGTCAGGTCACCCGTTCGTGGCGGGTTCAGCGCCGTTCGGGGGGAATCTCGAACGCTTCGCAGACGGCCCGCCAGATCTCCTTCGTGGACAGACCGGCGTCCAGCGCCTCGTCGACCGTACGGCCGCCCAAGGCGGCGAAGACGTGGTCGTGGGCGATCGTGTCAGCTCGGCTGGCGCCGAACTCATCGGCGAGCCGGGTGCGAAAAACGGTGATACGCATCGACGCCGAGTCTACGTGCGGGGCAGAATCACCCGCGTGCTCCTACTCGCCGTTCCCGGTCCGTCCGAGACCGAGAGCCTCTGGCTCGACATCGGTGTCCTCGCCGCACTCGTGGTGGTGATCCTCGTCGGCGTCATCGCCTACCGCAACAACCGGCGTCGCTGATCAGGTTCCCGGCTGGACGTTCGCGGCGAAGAAGTCGGCGAGCGCGTCCGGGGTGGTCTCGCCGTCCTTGGACAACCAGCCGACCAGCGGCCGGTCCTTGACCAGGAACACGAGTACGCCCTTGTCCCCGGTGGCGCCCGCGCGGAACGTCCCGTTGAGGCCGTTGCCACTCCAGTCGGCGACCACGTGCTCGCCTTCGGACATCGGCTTCAACTGTGTCGCCATGACCGTCTTGGCCTCGTCGAGCGACCCGACCTGGGCGTACTGGACACGGTAGGAGGAGTCCGAGAGCGTGCACGCGACGTCGGCGTCGCCATCCGCGGTCTCGCAGGAACCATCAGCCACTGTCCCGGCGAGCTGACGCAGGCAAGGTGTGAAGCCCTGCGCGTCCGCGGTGCCGCCCTCCTGGCAACTGTCGGCGGTTGGCAGGTCGCTCGACGGCTTGAACAAGAAGATCCCGCCGACGACCGCGAGCGCGACGACGAGTAACGCGGCCGCGACGACGAGCGCCTTGTTGCGACCCGACTTGGCCTCGGTCGCACGTGGCGGCGTCGGAAAATTGCCTTGCAGTGGCACGGCTTGGGCGCCACCGGACTGGTGTTGCGCGGGGAAACCGCCGCTGGACGGCGACTGCGCGGCGAAGGCCCCGCTGGGCGGCGACGGGTAGCCGGTGCTCTGCGGGGCCTGTTGCGAGGCGTAGGAGCCGCTGGGCGGCGGGAACGAGGGCTGGGCCTGAAAGCCACCGGTGGGCGGGTTCACCGCCGCGGTACGCAGACTGACGCCCTCCTGGGACACCTGGTGCGCGCCGAGGGCGACCGCCGTCTCCGGCTGGTCGAGACTGGTCGGCACGACCCGCAGCTGCTCGGCGATCAAGGTCGCCACCAGCGGGATACGGCTGGAACCACCGACGAGGTAGATGCCGACAAGGCGGTCCGGGGAGAGCCCGGTCGCCCGGATGGTGTTGCCGAGCAGCTCGGCGCTGCGCAGCATGCTCGGCCGGATCAGGGCTTCCAACTCGCTGCGGGTGACCAGCACGTCGTCGAACGGCTCCGGCATCGGAACCTCGGTCTGCGGGTGCCGCGAAAGGGTCTCCTTGGCCGCCTTCACGTCCTCCTGCAGCGCGCGGCGGGCCCGCCGGTCGCCGGTGGACTCGGGACGCAGCAGGTGTTGCCACTGCCGGGGATCGCGGTGGGAGACCTGACGGCCCACGTGTTCGAGCAGGGCCTGGTCGACGTCCATGCCGCCGAGGTCGTGCAGTCCGTCTTCGGCGAGCACGGCGAACCCGTTCTGGGTCGCGGCGACGATGGCCACGTCGAAGGTGCCCGCCCCGAGGTCGTACACCGCGAGGGCGTGACCTGGGGAGAGAGTGTGCCCGAAGGAGGCGAAGTGCGCGGCCGCGGCCACCGGCTCGGGGACGAGCACCAGGTTGGAGCCCATGCCCGCCAGTCGCGCCGCCGAAAGCAGGACGTTGCGCCGCATCGGGCCCCACTGGGCCGGGTGCGTCAGGCGCACCTCGTCCGGTTGGGCTCCACCGAGCTGGCGCGAGGTCTCTTCGGCCACTCGCCGCAGGATCGCGGCCATCGCCTCGGCGACCGGGACGACGGTGTCTCCGAGTAGGAGGGTGCCGTCATCGATTCGTCGTTTGGGGTTCGGCTCGAACCGGGACGGGTCCAGTCGGGCCCGCCGCTCGGCGTCGCGCCCGACGACGAGACCGCCGTCCTCACTGGCGAAAACGGCGGACGGCATCGTGGACGACCCGTCGACCTCCACAACGCGGGGCGCGCGGCCATGCGCCGACAGCACCGCCACGGTGTTGGACGTACCCAGATCCACAGACAAGACGCGCACGAGTCTCCCTCCGACCTACGCGACGACGATAGCGCCGCGCCCCCTCATCGCCTGCCGGAACCCGGCTGAACACCGGTAGTGAACGTGGTCACCGATCGTCCACTGCGAACAACGCGCTCGTCTAATCTCAGCCGCCACTTCCCGGCTGAATGTGGTTCTTGAAGTAACCTTCGAGATCCACCTCGCCACCACTGGTGTCGAAGTAGAGGATCGTACCCAGCAGTGGCGTCCCCTCGACAGTGAAGATCAATGCCCCCGCGCCCTCGGTGTTGTCGACGGAGTAGGCGGCCCACTTCCCTTGCATACCGCCACCTTCCCAGTCGCCGCTACCCGACTCTTCGCCTGCGCTGTCCATGGAGGTGTTGAACTTGTCGAGGTTCTGAGTCGCCAGGTCGTCGGACTCGAAGTGCACGTAGTAGACGGTGTAGCCGTCGTCGAGCTTGCAGCTCACGGCCTTGGCATTGCCGATCCCGTTCATCCCGCCGGTCTGGAGACCGGATTCGCAGGTGCCTCTGTCGGCGACCGGAGCCGCGACCGTCTTCATGCACTCGGTGAAGCCATAGGAGTCGACGGTCAAGTTGGCGCAGTCCGCGCCCGCGACACCGCCCGAGCCCGAGTTGGCGATGATGACGCTGACGATGCCCACCACCAGCACGGCGACCACGGCCGTCGCGATGTACAAGAGCCTGTTCGAACCTCGCTGGGCCGGAATCGCGGTGGAGCCACCGAACTGGGGCGGGTGGCTCTGCACCGGAATCGGCGCGGATGGCGGTGCCTGCGCCGGAATCGGCCGCGACGGCGGCTGGTGTTGCTGGTGGGGCGCCTGCTGCTGCGGAGTCCGCTGTGGACCGCTGTTCGGATACTGCTGCACGGGGGTGGCACCGGTGTTGGGCGGCCCCTGTTGGGCGAATCCGCCCGAACGCGGCGGCACGATGGTCTGCGTCCGCTGCACGGTCTCGATCGTCTTGCTCATGTCGCCGGTGCGCATCGTGATGCCCTCCTGCGGCACGTGGTGCGCGCCGAGGGCGACCGCGGTCTCCGGCTGGTCCAAACTGGTCGGTACGACCCGGAGCTGCTCGGCGATCAGGGTGGCCACCAACGGAATGCGGCTCGACCCGCCGACGAGGTAGATCCCGACGAGGCGATCCGGGGTCATGCCGGTGGAACGGATCGTCCCGGCGAGCAGTTCGACACTGCGCAGGATTCCCGGGCGGATCAGGGCCTCCAGCTCGACCCGGGTGACGAGCACGTCCTCGAACGGTTCCGGCAGCGGGACCTCGGTCTGCGGGTGCCGTGACAGCGCTTCCTTCGACGCCTTGACGTCCTCACGCAACGCTCGCTGGGCGCGACGGTCGCCTGTGGACTCCGGGCGCAGCAATCGCTGCCAGCCAACGGGATCGCGGTGCGAGACCTGGCGTCCGACGTGTTCGAGCAACGCCTGGTCGACGTCGAGACCGCCGAGGTCGGGCAGGCCCGCCTCGGCAAGCACGACGAAGCCCTTCTGCGTGGCGCCGACGATCGCGACGTCGAAGGTGCCCGCGCCGAGGTCGTACACCGCGAGCGCCTTGCCGGTTCCCAGTGTCTGTCCCGGAAAGGACGCGAAGTGCGCGGCGGCGGCCACCGGCTCGGGCACCAGCACCAGGTTCGAGCCCATGCCGGACTGGCGAGCCGCAGACAGCAACACGTTGCGCCGCACCGGACCCCACTGCGCGGGATGGGTGAGCCGGACCTCGTCCGGTTTCTTGCCGCCGAGTTGGCGGGAGGTCTCGTCCACGACGCGGCGCAGGACGCCCGCGAGCGCGTCGGTGACCGGGACGACCTGGTCGCCGAGAAGCAGCGTGCCCTCATCGATGCGCCGCTTGGGATTGGGTTCGAAGCGGGCCGGGTCCAGGCGGGCGCGTCGCTCGGCGTCGCGCCCGACGACGAGAGTGCCGTCTTCCGCGGCGAACACCGCGGACGGCATCATCGATGAACCGTCGACATCGACCACTCGCGGTGGTCGGCCGTGCGCCGACAGCACGGCAACGGTGTTCGACGTGCCGAGATCCACCGACAGGACGTTCACTGTTCTCCCCTTACCAACCCGAGCCCCCAGGTCGTCGTCGGAGATGTTCCCATGCCCGACCAGGACAGCGGGTCGGTACCGCCAGATCTCCCGCCTCATTCCGATGGCCGCACCTTGTCCTCGAAGAAGGCGATGACCTTGTCCGTTTCCTCGAAAGTTTCATCCCGTGGGGCGGTTGTCCACAGGCGAGCGGCGGCACATGGCGATGTCGGTCCCTTCGGGTAAGGATTGATTCGTGGCAACGTCCGTGCTCGATCTGTTCACGCCCGCGACCAGCACCTGGTTCGCGGGCGCTTTCGCCGCGCCCACCGAGGCCCAAACGGGGGCATGGCTGGCCGCGGCGGCGGGTGAACACGCCCTGGTGGTGGCGCCGACGGGCTCCGGCAAGACGTTGGCCGCGTTCCTCTGGGCCTTGGACCGGCTGGCTGCCGAAGGAGCGCCCACCGACCCGAAACACCGGTGTCGGGTGCTGTATGTGTCGCCGTTGAAAGCGTTGGCGGTCGACGTGCAACGCAACCTGCGCGCACCGCTGGCGGGTATCCGGCAGGCGGCACACCGCCTCGACCTGCCGGAACCCGACATCACCGTGGGCATGCGCACCGGCGACACACCCGCCGACGAGCGCAGGGCGTTCGCCAAGCGGCCCCCGGACGTGCTGGTGACCACGCCCGAGTCGCTTTTCCTGCTGCTGACCTCGGCGGCCAGGGAATCGTTGCGCGGTGTGCGCACGGTGATCGTGGACGAGGTGCACGCGGTCGCCGGGGCGAAGCGCGGGTCGCACCTGGCCTTGTCACTGGAGCGATTGGACGCGTTGCTCGACAAGCCCGCCCAGCGGATCGGCTTGTCGGCGACAGTGCGTCCGGTGGACGAGGTCAGTGGCTTCCTCTGTGGTGGGCGGCCGGTCACGGTGGTGCAGCCGAAGTCGGCCAAGACGATCGAGGTGAGCGTCGAGGTCCCGGTGGAGGACATGGCGAGCCTGACCGAGCAGCCTGCCCAGGTCGATCCGGACGCGCCGGAACCCGCCCGGCCGTCGATCTGGCCCATGGTGGAGCGTCGGGTGTTGGAGTTGGTGCGCCAACACCACTCCACCATCGTCTTCGCCAACTCGCGGCGGCTGGCCGAGCGGATGACGGCCCGGCTCAACGAGTTGGCGGACGAGGAATCGCAGGTCATCGAACGATTCCCGGCCGAGGCCGTCGGCCAGTCCGGGGTGACGACGGGCGCGGCGCCGGTGGTGGCACGCGCGCACCACGGGTCGATGTCACGCGAGCAGCGCACCCTGGTCGAAGAGGACCTGAAGTCCGGCAGGCTGCCGTGTGTGGTGGCGACGTCCTCGCTGGAACTGGGGATCGACATGGGCGCGGTCGACCTGGTGGTGCAGGTGGAGGCGCCACCGACCGTCGCGTCCGGGCTGCAACGCGTCGGTCGGGCCGGGCACCAGGTCGGCGCGGTGTCGCGCGGGGTGATGTTCCCGAAGTTCCGGGGCGACCTGGTCTCGTGCGCCGTGGTCGCGGAGCGGATGGCTCAAGGTGCCATCGAGGCGGTGCGGTACCCGCGCAACCCACTGGACGTTCTGGCACAGCACATCGTGGCGATGGTCGCGCTCGAACCGTGGACGGTGACCGAGGTGTCGGCGCTGGTGCGACGTGCGGCGCCGTTCGCGGCGCTGCCCGATTCGGCGCTGTTCTCCGTGTTGGACATGCTCGCCGGGCGTTATCCCAGCGAGGAGTTCGGCGAGCTGCGGCCTCGCGTGACGTGGGATCGAGTCAGCGGGGAACTGCGCGGCAGGCCGGGTGCGCAGCGGCTCGCGGTCACCTCCGGTGGCACGATCCCCGACCGCGGCCTGTTCACCGTGATGACCCCGCCCAACGAGCACGGCGCCGGGTCGCGGGTGGGCGAACTGGACGAGGAGATGGTCTACGAGTCGCGGGTGGGCGACACCTTCCTGCTCGGCACCTCGTCCTGGCGGGTGCAGGACATCACCCACGACCGGGTGATCGTGACGCCCGCTCCCGGCGAGCCCGCGCGGATGCCGTTCTGGAAGGGCGACGCGCCGGGGCGGCCGATCGAGTTGGGGCGGGCACTCGGCGCCTTCGTCCGTGAACTGTCCGGTTTGGACCCGCCTGCCGCGCGAGAGCGGGCGGGTCGCGCGGGACTGGACGCGTGGGCGACCGACAACCTGCTCGCCTACCTCGAAGAGCAGCGCGCGGCCACCCAGCATGTCCCGAACGACCGGACGATCTTGGTCGAGCGGTTCCGGGACGAGATCGGCGACTGGCGGCTGGTGGTGCACTCGCCGTTCGGAGCGCAGGTCAACGCGCCGTGGGCGTTGGCGATCGGGGCCAGGCTGCGCGAGCGGCGCGGAGTGGACGCCCAGATCGCGCATTCCGACGACGGCATCGTGGTGCGGTTGCCGGACGCGATCGACGACATGGGCCAGGACGTCGTCGCGGGGACCGACGACGTGCTGCTCGATCCCGACGAGATCGAGCAGATCGTCATCGCCGAGGTGGGCGGCTCGGCGCTGTTCGCCGCCCGGTTCCGGGAGTGCGCGGCTCGGTCGCTGCTGCTGCCCAGGCGCGATCCGCGGCGTCGCACTCCCTTGTGGCAACAACGGCAGCGTTCGGCGCAACTGTTGTCGGTCGCGTCGAAGTATGAACAGTTTCCGGTGGTGCTGGAGGCGATGCGGGAATGCCTCCAGGACGTCTACGACCTGGCGGGCCTGCGCGACCTGATGTCGGAGGTTCGGAGCCGTCGGGTGCGGGTGGTCGAGGTGGAGACACCGTCGGCGTCACCGTTCGCGCGGAGTTTGCTGTTCGGGTACGTCGGCATGTTCCTCTACGGCGAGGACGTGCCGCTGGCCGAGCGGCGGGCGGCGGCGTTGTCGCTGGACAGCGCGCTGCTCGCGGAGTTGCTCGGTTCGGAGGCGATCCGGGAACTGCTCGACGTCGACGTGCTGGCCGAGGTGGAGCGGTCGTTGCAGCGGCTCGACCCACAACGGCACGCGCGGCACATGGAGGACGCGGCCGACCTGCTGCGCTTCCTGGGCGACCTGTCGGTGGCCGAGGCGGCCGAGCGTGGTGTGCGCCCGGAATGGTTGGCCGAGCTGGAATCCACTCGTCGGGCGCTGCGGGTGCGGATCGCGGGCGACGAGCGGTATGTCGCCGTCGAGGACGCGGGCAGGCTGCGCGACGCGTTGGGCACAGCATTGCCGGTCGGGGTACCGGAGGCATTCACCGAGCCGGTCGCCGATCCGTTGGGCGACTTGCTGTCCCGCTACGCGCGAACCCACGGCCCGTTCCCGCCCGCCGAGGCCGCGGCCCGCTTCGGACTCGGTAACGCGGTGGTGACCGGTGTCCTGGACCGACTGGCCGGGTCGGGTCGTCTGGTTCGCGGTGAGCTGCGTCCGCTCGCGGCGAGCACGGGTGTGGTCGGGACGGAATACTGCGACGCGGATGTGTTGCGGCGCTTGCGGCGGGCGTCGTTGGCGCGGCTGCGGGCGGAAGTCGAACCGGTCGAACCCGAGGCGCTTGGTCGGTTCCTGCCCACCTGGCACGGCATCGGCGGAAAACGGCGACACAGCGCGACAGCGGACGACGTGCTGTCCGTTGTGGAGCAACTGGCGGGCGCTCCGCTGCCCGCGAGCGCGTTGGAGTCGCTGATCCTGCCTTCGCGGCTGCCCGGCTATTCGCCCGCGTTGCTCGATGAGCTGACCGCGGCGGGAGAAGTCACCTGGTGTGGAAGCGGCGCCTTGGCCGGGGGCGACGGGTGGATCGCCTTGGCCCCGACGGATGTCGCCGATCTGTTGCTGCCGGACGTCGAGATCACCGTGCCGGACACTCCGTTGCACACCGCGGTGCTCTCGGCACTGGACGGTGGCGCGCTGTTCTTCCGCCAACTCACCGACCGCGCGAGCGCGATCCTGCTCGACGGCGGGGCCGCGTCGCCATCGGACGCGGACGTGGTCGCCGCACTCTGGGACCTGGTGTGGGGTGGCCTGATCACCAACGACACCATCGCTCCCCTGCGCGCCCTGGTGTCGGGCAAGGGTGCTGCCCACAAGTCCCGCCGCGCGACACCACGCGGCCGGTACGCCCGGTTGCGCGCCGCTCGGCCGGTCATGCCGAGCCGCACGGGGCCACCCACGGTCGGCGGACGATGGTCGCTGGTGCTCCCCCGTGAAGCTGATGCCACCCGCCGCGCCCACGCCCGCGCGGAGGCGTTCCTGGAGCGGCATGGCGTACTGACCAGGGGTGCGTTGGACACCGAGCGGGTCACCGGTGGTTTCAGCGGGATCTACAAGGTGTTGCGGGCCATGGAGGAGTCCGGCCAGATCGTGCGCGGTTACGTGGTCGAGGGCCTTGGCGCGGCGCAGTTCGCCGCCCGAGGTGCCGTGGACCGCCTGCGTGCGTTGTCTCGTTCGGACACCGACCCCGCCCAGGCCGAGAACGCCGTCGTGCTCGCCGCGGCCGACCCTGCCCAGCCCTACGGTGCGGCCCTGGCCTGGCCGGAACCGCTCGGCGACGGCAAACACCGCCCCGGCCGCAAGGCGGGAGCGTTGGCCGTCCTGGTGGACGGCGTCCCAGCCCTCTATGTCGAACGCGGCGGTCGTTCGCTGCTGTCGTTCACCGAGAACGACGATGCGTTGAAGGCGGCGGCCGAGGCCCTGTCCCGCGCGGTGCGCGACGGGTCGCTGGGACAATTGTCGGTCCAGAAGGCCGACGGCGAGGTGGCTCTGACCTCGACCCTGGCCGTGGTCCTGCGGGACGCGGGTTTCCGGGCCACACCGAAGGGACTCCGTTTGCGCGCATGAAGAATGTGGACGGGGTGATCGGTTGCGCGCCCGAGAAGTCTGCGCGGACGAACGATCGCCCGCACAAGGAGTTTGCGCCGATGAACGATCGCGCGGATGAGGAGTTGCGCGGTGGCGCGGATAAGCGGTCGCGTGGTTGAACGATCGCGCGATTGAACGGTGGCGCGCAAGAGTTCGCGCGGCGCGCGGATGAGCGGTGGCACGGTCGTGCACATACGGAGTCTGTGCGGATGAGCGGTCGCGCGGATGAGAAGTTTGCGCGGGTGAGCCGTTGCGCGTAATGGAAGCGGCCGGCGGGGCGTGATCTCAGCGGGGGCTGAGGACGCAGAATTCGTTGCCGTCCGGGTCGGCCAGCACTGTCCACGGCACTTCCCGTTGCCCGATGTCGACCGGGACCGCGCCGAGGGCACCCAAGCGCTGTTCTTCGGCGGCGACATCCCCGTCGGCGAACGGGGCGATGTCGAGGTGGACCCGGTTCTTGACGGTCTTGGGCTCGGCGGACTTCACCAGTTCCAGCCACGGTCCGTGGCCTTCGTTGGCGCGCAACGACGTGATGCTCTCGGTGTCGCGGATGATCGGCCAGCCGGTGACCGAACTCCAGAACGGCGCGAGCGCACGGGGGTCGCCGACGTCGACCACGATCGAGGCGACGGTTCCGGTGTCGGCGTACTCCGGGCGTGGCTCCAGGACGCAGAACTCGTTTCCTTCCGGGTCGGCCAGCACCACCCACGGCACGTCCCCCTGACCGATGTCGACCGGCGTCGCCCCCAGATCGCCCGCCCGGGCCGCGGTCGCCTGCTGCGCGACCAGCGAGGTGCTGGACAAGTCCAGGTGCACGCGGTTTTTGCCGGTCTTCACCTCGGTGACGGGGACGAAAACCAGTTCCAGCCCCCACCCGTCCGCTTCGGAAGCCTCGACGGTGACTTCCTCGTGGTCCTCGTAGGTGACCCTCCAGCCGAGCAGGTCGGCCCAGAACCGGGCGAGAGACCCGGGATCAGCGGCATCGATGACGACACTCACCAGTCGCGTGGTCATGCCATCGACGGTAACCGATCACCTTGGCCTCAGCCCACCGAATTGCGCGCCGGTCCGACCTCGTGCGGTGATCACGTTACGGATCGCTTCGAGTCGGGGACGGGGGCTGGGCCTGGTCAACGTCACGCCATCAGGTGTGGACGCTGGAGGAGACCATGCGGAACTCGTTGCCTTCCGGGTCGACCAGTTCGACACCGCCTGCCACCCGCTCGGCTCCCATGTCGAGTAGCCGGGCGACGGCGGCATCGGCTTCCTCGTCGACCGCGGCGATGGCGAACCGCACCCGGCGGGCGCCTCGACGAGGGTCTGGGACGCGGAGGAACTCGATCCATGGGCCACTGGCCTCGGTGGACCGCAGCGCCGCGGAGTTCTCGTCGCGGTGGCGTATCGGCCAGCCGGTGACCGTGGACCAGAATTCGGCCATCGCGGGCGGGTCCGCGGAGTCGACGACGATCGCGGCCAGCGGGCCGGTGTGGTGGTAGAGGTCGCCGGGTTCGAGGATGCAGAACTCGTTGGCCTCGGGGTCCTCGAACACCGTCCACGGCACCCCCGGCCCCTGCCCGACGTTGACCACGCGGGCGCCCACCTGCACGGCGAGTGAGGTGAGGATCTGGTACTCGTGGGTGCTCTCGCTGCCGAGGTCGACGTGCACGCGGTTCTTGCCCGCCGCGCGCCCGTCGGCCGGTACGAACACCAGGTCGATTCCGCAGCCCCCGACATCGGGCGCGACCAACCGGTAGGCACCGCCGCGCTCCTGTGTGGCGGTGCCGCCGAGCAGGATGTACCAGAACTGGGCCGCGGCCGCCGGGTCGACCACGTCGAACACCAGACTCACCAGGCGGGTGGACATACCAGCCACCGTAGTCCTGTTTCGCGCCTGCGAGCCGCAGGACCTCACCTACGGGCAACGAATCTCCCGCGCGAATGACCGTTTCCGGTAGTCCGGCCACCCCTGGGCCGGATTCCGGCGCTCGGGACTCGCCGACGCGGACCCTCGACAATCGACCGGCATGAGGTCGCGATCAGCGGTGAACGAGCGTTATCTGGTGGCGAGCCGGAGTAGGGCCCAGACCTGGGCGGAGAGGTCTTCGTCGCCGTCGCGGTGGATGTCGTTGGTGAAGAACGGGCCTCGGCCCCAGAGCCACAGGTACATGGCCATCGGTTCAGCCGTCAGGACCGCCGACGCTCGGCCCACTTCCGCCTCCGTCGCGGTGACCGTCGCGGTCCCCGTCTCCCCCACGGTCACCAGCCACACGCGGCCGCCGGAGCGGACTGCGACGGTGCCGCGACGAGTTCCCGACACGCCGAGCACGCTGAGGCGGTGGATGAACCACAGGGTCAGCACCTCATCGATGCCGTCCAGCGCGATGTCGGCCTCGATGACATCGATCGCCTTGCCCGCGGCCACCTGGACATCGACGCGGTGGACTGTCGTCTCGTGGGCCATGCGGCGGCACCAGAAACCGTAATGCCGCTGGTGGGGGTGCCAGGTCGCGCACGCCTGCGTCGGGTCGTGTGCGGCCAGTTCGCCCAGCATCGCGCGCAGGCCGTCGCGGAGGTAGTTCTCGACGGACTCGCCGTGGGCTGGTTGGCGGCGCCAGAGGACCGGGCGCTCGCCCGCGCGAATCCAGGTGAGCACCATCCGGTAGACGCTGCCGACGTGCCGGACCGTCTCGCCCAGGGTGAGGCCGGGGCAGGCGGGTACCGCGTTGTCGTGGTTGGTCCCCTCGGCTGACGCGGCCATCCGGGTGCCTTCGGTCTCCAGCACGTCGAGCAGGCGGTCGGGGTTCAGTGGCGCGCTCATGACCCATGGACGGCGCGGTGCACCAAGGCGGTGAACACGCCCGCCTGGCGCGCGAGGTCGTCGGCCGCGCGGGGGCCGACGCGGCTGGTGATGCCCGCCTGCACCGCCGACCGGGTGGCCGAACAGGAGGCGAAGAACGCGGCCCATTCCCGCATCTCCGGGGCGACCGACGACAGCAGGGTCCACACGCTGGTCGGTTTCGCGCGACCGCGGTGAGGGCGGCCGCGAACGGCGAGCATCGCCGCCGCCGCGCGCAGTGCGCACAGATAGGACTCGGCGAAGCGGTGGGCCGGGTCGGGTTCCCGAACCGCGGCGGCGAGGCCGTGTTCGGCCTGGGCGAGCAACACAGACGCGGTGGGCGGGATGGGGGTGACGGGGAAGTCCAAAGTCGTGGTCATCGGGGCCTCCCTGGGTGTCTTGTGCGTTGCGGGTCGTGGTCGAGGGGCGCGCGTCGGGTCAGGGACTTCCACGAGCCCTCCGGGCCGTCGCGGGTGACGACGCCGAGGGGAAGCCCGCGGCGCCCGGTGGTGAGGCGCTTCCCCCGCCCCACCACCGGGCATATTCGAACCTATGTTCGAACAGATTCAGCGTAACCCGTGGTCGGACGGGGTTCAAGCCAGGTCGACTGTGACCTGAGAACTGGTTGGCCCAGCCCTGGCCAGGACTGATCCACGAGGACACCGACCCGCCGATCGATGGCACCACGCCGACCGGCCTACCCCAACCGTGCGGGCGGCACCGGGCACCTTCCCGTGGACTACGCCGATCGGTGACCCTTACCGGGGGCACGGCTGCGAATGCCTCCGGCAAGGAGGATGATCCGTGCTCGTGACCGCCGCCCCCTCACCCCACGTGCAGCGCTTCGCCGAGCTGACCTCCGACGAATTGCGCGACAGGCTGCGTGAAGCGCTCGAGTTGTACGTCATGGCGATGCGCTACCCGAAAGGCACCGCCGAGCAGCGCGCTCCGATGTGGTTGGCGCACATGTTGCGGCCGGGATGGCGCTGCGTGGCGGCGATCGACGACTCCGAGCGGATGATCGGCATCGCCTACGGCTACGACGGGGCGGCCGGGCAGTGGTGGCACGAGCAGGTTCGACGGGGAATCACCGACCACCTCGGGCAGGGGGAAGCGAACCTGTGGCTCGAGAACTACTTCGAGCTGACCGAGTTGCACGTGCGGCCGGACTCCCAGGGCCGGGGCGCGGGTGAGGAACTGGTTCGACAGCTCGTGTCGCGGGCGTCGAACCGCCGGGTGCTGCTGTCCACGCCGGAGGGGCCATCACGGGCGTGGCGGCTGTATCGACGGCTGGAGTTCGTGGATGTGTTGCGGAACTACCGTTTCGCCGGGGACCCGAGGCCGTTCGGGGTGCTGGGGCGGGAACTTCCGCTGGTGACCCAGGAACCCCACTCCCGCTGAGTCCACAGTGGACTCAGCGGGAG
>JALZNB010000302.1 GCA_030857905.1 Actinomycetota bacterium | reverse complement strand
GCCGTGCATCGGCCGTTCGGCCAGCAGCGTGAGCAGGGCGGCGCGGACGTCTCCACGCCGCTGGCGTCCACCGGGTCCGCGTCGCCTGCCGTGGCCTGGGCCGTGGCCACCGAAACCGAATGGCGGGCTGGGCGGGAACGGGGGGAAGGGCGGCGGGGTCATCTCATCCTCCGGTCCGAGGTCCACGTCGAACCCCGCGAAGTCGCGGTGGTCGTGGTGGCTGTGACGCCGGTGGCGGCGTCGGTGTTCATACGGGATGCGCATTCTTCTCTCCTTCGGTCGGACAGCACCAACGAGTGCTAGCGATAGCTCAACGATATATCGGAACCTATCGCCTGTCTACCGCGAGAGGGTGTGCTGCGGACGCTTCGGGCCCGGGAGTCTCGTCGTAGTGACACGGGCCGGGTGAGTCCGTGTCGCCCGGTGTCGCCTGTGCGCGCATGGGCCTGGCGAAACAAGCGAACACGCCATGGGAGAATGGGGCCGCGATGACTTCCCTCCCCCTTGTGTTCGACGCGCCCCGCCGTGGCTTGCCGCCTCGGCACCTCGCCGACCTCTCCGCCGACGAACGTCGGGTCGCGGTCACCGAGTTGGGGGAGAAGGCGTTCCGGGCCAACCAGCTCTCCACCCACTACTTCAGCAGGCTGACCGCCGACCCGGCCGCGATGACCGACATCCCGGCCGCCAGCCGGGATCGGCTCGCCGACGAACTGCTGCGGCCGCTGTTCACCGTGGTCCGTCACGTCGACTGCGATGACGGGTCCACCCGCAAGTCGCTGTGGCGCGCGCACGACGGCACGCTCGTGGAGAGCGTGCTCATGCGCTACCCGGACCGGACCACGCTCTGCGTCTCAAGCCAGGCGGGCTGCGGCATGGCGTGTCCGTTCTGCGCCACCGGCCAGGGCGGCCTGACCCGGAACCTGTCGACGGCGGAGATCGTCGACCAGGTCCGCGCCGCCGCCGCGATGATGCGCGACGGCGAGCTGGGCGCACCCGGCAGGCTGTCCAACGTCGTGTTCATGGGCATGGGCGAGCCACTGGCGAACTACCGTCGCGTCATCGACGCCGTGCACCGCATCTGCGACCCGGCGCCCGATGGGCTGGGTATCTCGCAGCGCTCGGTCACCGTGTCGACGGTCGGATTGGTCCCCGCCATCCGCAAGATGGCGGAGGAGAAGCTGAGCGTGCGGCTCGCGGTCTCGCTGCACACCCCGGACGACGAGCTGCGTGACACCTTGGTGCCGGTCAACACCCGCTGGAAGGTCTCGGAGGTCCTTGAGGCCGCCAAGCTCTACGCGGACAACACCGGCCGTCGGGTGTCGATCGAGTACGCGCTGATCCGTGACATCAACGACCAACCGTGGCGGGCGGACTTGCTCGGCAAGCTGCTGCGCCGGTATCTCGGGCAGTTGGTGCATGTGAACGTCATCCCGCTGAACCCGACGCCGGGCAGCAAGTGGGATGCCAGCCCGAAGCCGGTGGAGCGCGAGTTCGTTCGCCGCGTCAACGCCGCCGGGGTCTCGTGCACGGTCCGCGACACGCGCGGGCAGGAGATCGCCGCCGCCTGCGGCCAACTCGCCGCCGAAGGCTAGCCGGACGAACATCGAGCGGCCCCACACGGTGTTGGGCCTGTTTGGCAGATGACAAGGCCGCGGGGTCGAGTGTCAGACCCGCGCGGCCATGCCGTATGGAAGTTCCTACCGGCGCCAGTGGGTGCGACGGCGGTGAATCATCCAGCCCACGCCCGCCAGTACCGCGAGACCAGTGCCGATGAGCCACAGATCCTCGGTCGCGCCCGAGTGGTTGCCGATCAGCATCGCGAACATCGCCAGGCCGACGATCACACCGGCGACGGTGGTGCCGAACGGGAAGCTGCCATGCCATCCCCACTCGGCGGACGGCTCGTCCTGCGGGCTTACCCGCCGCGCGGCCGCTGTCGCCGTGCGCTTCTCCAGCTCCGTGCCGGCCACGTGGTCCTCCTGGCTGATCGGGTTCGTGCGGGCTCAATACTTTCACACCGCACGAAGCCCGGAGGCGCCGTGGTGACCCACGGCGCCTCCGGTGTGACAGGTGTCGCTGTTACGTCCTGGCGCGGCCACGGTTACCCGTGACGACTCGGTAGATACCGAGCAGGATCAGCGAGCCGAGAATCGCGAGAAGCCAGGTCTTGATGGAGAAGAACTCCTGCAGACCGCCGCCGAAGATGGCGTTGCCGATGAACCCGCCGAGAATGGCGCCGACGACACCGATCACGAGAGTGATGATGAGGCCCCCGGGGTCCTTACCAGGCATGATGGCCTTGGCGATGAGACCGGCGACCAAACCGAGAACGATCCAGCCGAGAATACCCATCGAAAGCTCCTTCCTCATGACCCCCGTAATTCCACGGGGGTCTTACCGTGCTGAACCGAAGATGCCCGGCGTTGATGAAGTTCAACCGTTCGTGGGGAACTTTCGTCTGGATTGGTCCGTCTGGCTTAATGTCGACCCTTCCTCTCGGGGCCTTACGGCCTAGGAGGCGGGCGGGCACCACGGCATGCGGTGGGAGCGGGGGTCCGGACATCGGGAACAATGAAGGCGATGACTGCATCAAGCCACTCCTCGACATCCCCAGCGTCAGCACCGCGGAGGCGTTCCCTCCTGCTCCTCGGGTCGACCGGTTCGGTCGGGACCCAGGCGCTTGACGTGGTGGCCGCCAACCCCGACCGGTTCACCGTCGTCGGGGTCGCGGCGGGCGGCAACGATCCGGCGCTGCTGGCCGAGCAAGCCCTGCGCTTCGGTGTCGCCGCCATCGCGGTGACCAAGGCGACGGCGGTGCAGGACGTCCAGCTCGCCCTCTACGCCGAGGCACAGCGGCAGGGCTACTCCTCCGGCCGGTTCCGGATGCCCCGCGTCTTCGCGGGCCCGGACGCCGTCACCGAACTCATCGCCGCTGTTCCCGCGGACGTCGTGCTCAACGCCGTCACCGGTTCCGTCGGTCTCGCGGCCACCCTCAAGGCACTGGAGTCCGGGGCCACCCTGGCGCTGGCCAACAAGGAGTCGCTGATCGCGGGCGGTTCTCTCGTCCTCGCCGCGGCCAAGCCAGGGCAGCTCGTCCCCGTCGACTCCGAACACTCGGCCATGGCCCAGGCATTGCGCGGTGGCCGGGCCGACGAGGTCGACCGTCTCGTCCTGACCGCCTCCGGTGGCCCGTTTCGCGGCCGCACCCGAGCCGACCTCGAACACGTCACCGCCACCGACGCGCTCGCGCATCCCACCTGGGCGATGGGGCCGGTCATCACCATCAATTCGGCGACCCTGGTCAACAAGGCGCTGGAGCTCATCGAGGCCCACCTGCTCTTCGACGTCCCGTATGACCGGATCGATGTGGTGGTGCACCCCCAGTCGATCGTGCACTCGATGGTCACCTTCACCGACGGCTCGACGTTGGCCCAGGCCAGCCCGCCGGACATGCGGCTGCCGATCGCGCTCGCGCTGAACTGGCCCGACCGGGTGCCCGGCGCGACCAGGGCGTGCGACTGGTCCACCCCGGCCCAGTGGAGTTTCGAACCGCTCGACGACGACAC
The DNA here is from genome assembly GCA_030857905.1 of Actinomycetota bacterium. Taxonomy (GTDB): domain Bacteria; phylum Actinomycetota; class Actinomycetes; order Mycobacteriales; family Pseudonocardiaceae; genus Actinokineospora. The sequence goes on along the minus strand of JALZNB010000302.1, from coordinate 1,165 downwards.
CTTTCCCGCCGTGCGGCTCGCCCGCGCGGCGGGAAAGACCGGTGGGTCCCTCCCGGCGGTCTTCAACGCCGCGAACGAGGAGGGTGTCGCCGCCTTCCTGCGAGGCGACACCACTTTCACAGCCATTGTGGACACTGTGAGGCGGGTACTCGACGACGCGGACGGCTGGCATGGCGAACCGCGCGACATCGAGGATGTGCTCGCCGCCGAGCACTGGGCCCGAGCCCGCGCGCGAGAGCTACTCGCGGTGACAGCAGGCCCGCGCGAGTCCGCCGGGCGGGAAAGGGACTGACCGTGGTCGTTTGGCTCCTGGGTTTCGTGCTCTTCGCTCTCGGCATCTGCGCGTCCGTCGCGTTGCACGAGGCGGGCCACATGCTCACCGCCAAGGCGTTCGGGATGCGGGTGCGGCGCTACTTCGTCGGCTTCGGCCCGAAGGTCTTCTCCTTCCGCCGCGGGCACACCGAGTACGGCCTCAAGGCCATCCCGCTGGGCGGGTTCTGCGAGATCGCGGGCATGACCGCGCTCGACGAGGTCAACAAGGACGAAGCGCCGAGGGCGATGTGGCGCTACCCCGCGTGGAAGCGCGTCGTGGTGCTCTCCGCCGGGTCCATTACGCACTTCATCCTCGGCTTCATCATTCTCTACCTGATGGCCATCACCCTGGGCCTGCCCAACCACGCCGAGCGCCCGATCGTCGGCGGCACCGACTGCGCGGCGGCAAGGCAGGACACCAGGACGGGTGAACTGACCAAGTGCACCCCGAACGACCCGTCACCCGCGGCGGCCGCGGGCATGATCGCCGGGGACGAGGTCGTCAGCGTCAACGGTCAGCCGGTCGCCACCTGGACCGAGTTGGTCGCGAAGGTCCGTGACCTGCGCGGCGAGAACACTTTCGTCGTCGAGCGGGACGGCGAGGAGCGCGCGGTCCGGGTCGACGTCGCCGCGGTGCAGCGCCCGGAAAAGCCGGTCGACGGCAAGGACGGCAATCGCTCGATCGAGGTGGGCGCCATCGGCGTCGCCCCCAAGGGCGCCATCGAGTACGGCGCCGGGGCCGCGATCGGCGGTACTGTCGAGTTCACCGGGCTCATGTTCGAGAAGACCTGGGAAGGTCTGCTGAAGTTCCCGGAGAAGATCCCGGCCGTCGTCCGCGCCATCGGTGGCGAGG
>JALZNB010000288.1 GCA_030857905.1 Actinomycetota bacterium | reverse complement strand
GCACCCGAGAACTTTCGGGTGCCCCTCGGTCTTCTGGGTGGTGATCACCGAACGCTTGCCCGCCAACGGGTTGGCGCGGTAATCGGTTGACGCTTGTCCGCTCAGGACGTTCTTGATTTTCGTGTTACGCCCCGACTCGTGTCCGCGATGTAGTCCCCGAGCCGCGGAGCGGAGGACACGATGATCACAGCCGACGAGAGCGCTTTCCGCGTCGAGTCGGGGTCGCCCGCGACGCTCGGGCGGATGCTGGCCGCGATCGGACGGGAGCGGCCCGTCGTGTTCGACGAGCTCATGGGCGCGCCACTTGTGTTGCGTCACAAAGATGTCTCCGCCGGGCTCCGGGACACCGAGACGTTCAGCACCAAGTTCTACGGCATGGTCCCGGTGGCGGGCTCGATGATCGCGCAGGACGGGCGGGAACACGCCCGGCAGCGGGAGATTCACTCGCGGTACTTCAACCCGGTCGCGAGCAGGCGGTACATCGGACGCGTCAACCCGGTCGCGGTGCGGGCGTTCGGTGGTCTGCACGGACCGGCGGCGGAACTCGTGGAGGACGCGATCGCCCAGTACCCGATGCGGGTTTTCCTTGACCTGCTCGGCATCCCGGAGGAGGCGGCCGACCAAGGGCGCAAGTGGGCGCGCGCCATCGTCACCTGGCTCGACGCGCCGTTGGACGAGAATTTCACCGGCCGTAGTCTGCGGGCGTATCGCGAACTCAGCGCGTACACCGCCACGCTGGTCGAGCGGGAACGGGCGAACCCGGGCGACAACCTGCTCGCTGAGATCGTTCGAGCGCACGTGGTCGAGGATCGGTTCTCGGTCGACGCCAGTGTCGTCGCGGTGGCGAGTCTGTTGCTCGGCGGTTTCGAGGCCACCATCCAGATGCTCACCGGCACCCTCGCCGCGCTCCTGCTGCACCCCGAGGCCCTGGCCAGGGTTCGGGCGGACCGCTCCCTCATCGATCAGGCCATCGACGAGGCGCTTCGGTGGGCGAATCCGTCCGCGGGTCTCTACCGGCTGGTCCACCGCGATGTCGAGATCGCGGGCACCCCGGTCAAGGCGGGCAGCGTGGTCTACCTCTGCATCGCGGCGGCGCACTACGACGACGAGGCCTATCCCGATCCCGAGGTGTTCGACATCGATCGCAGGCCGAGTCACCTGGGTTTCGGTCTCGGCCCGCACTACTGCGTCGGGACACCGCTGGCCAAGATCGAAGTCCATGCCGCGGTGAACGCACTGCTCGACGCCTACCCGGTGCTCCGGCTGAACCCGGACCGCGATCTGAGTTTCCGTTACGGGGCACGGGGTTTCGTGCAGCACGGGACCGAGGCCCTGCCCGTGTTGCTCACCGAGGACCGGTGATCTCGTGTGTACTGTGGGATCATGATCGATTTTGAGAAGAGCGCGGTTTTCCGACTCTCCCAGTGCAGTCCGCAGGACATCGCCGGGTCGGTCGGCCCGATCCTCATCGCGGGCGAGGAGATCGTGAGCTGCTTCAAGGGCGGCCGGGATTTCGTGGTGTTCACGAACAAGCGGCTGATCGCGGTCAACGTGCAGGGAATGACCGGCAAGAAGCGGGACTTCACCTCGCTGCCCTACGGCAAGATCCAGGCGTTCTCGATCGAGACGGCCGGCACGTTCGACCTCGACGCCGAGCTCGAACTGTGGTTCAGCGGTCTGGGCAAGGTGCGCCTCGAATTCAAGGGCAACACCGACATCCGGGTGATCGGGCAGATGATCGCCACCTACGCGCTCTGACCGGGCCGGATCTCGCGATAACCATGACCAAGGGTAGCGATCTCGATACGCTGTGCTCGGTGGTCATGAGCGGAGGAGACCCGGTGGGTGGGGCAGGGATCTCCGGCCAAGACGACAGCGGGGAGGGCTTCCGGGCACGATCGGGCGAGCCGGTCACGTTGCTCGGGATGGGACAGCACCAGCGCGGCGGGAATGGCGGTGCCGCCGTCGAACAGCCAATCGGGAGACAACCCGAAAACCGGATCCGCGACCTCGGATTTCGGATTTCGGGATAAGTACTCAACCTGTTCCGTGGGGAAGAATGACCAATGGCGCATTGACGTGTGTCAGGTCGCCGCCATGGCTCGCGGCGATCGCCAGGTCGTATCCGCGACCATCGATGTCGGCCAGTGGCCGAGCGACAATGCCGTTGTCCAACAGGAATCGCTCGGTTCCCCCGGTGAACGCCGACGACCCGGTGATGACGAACTCGACCTGGACGCGCGTGTCCGACGCGACCAGGTCGAGTACGTCGAGCAGTCTGGTGGCCGCGGTGACGTTGTGAACGACGGCCAGTACCAGCCGGTCGACGAGCACCGTGTCCCACGGCCGCGATGTGGCCGTCAGAAACTGACCCCGCCCTGGATGTCGCGGGCCTGCACGACCTTGCCGCTGACGTTGCCGGAGATGCTGTTCGTGACGCCGCCGGTCGCCGCCCTCTGCCCGACGGGCGCCTGCTCCCACAGCGTCCGCACCTCGGCGCCGAAGGCGGGGTCTTCCTGCTCCGCGACGGCGAGATGCTCGGCCAGCGCCGCGACCTCGGGCGCGTCGGGTTCGGCTCCCACCGCCGCCTCCAACGCGGCCCTGGCCTCCGCGCGGTCGCCGAACTTGGTCCGCACCGCGTCGTAGACGGACATCACGGTCTTGCCCGCGAGTGCGGCGGCGATCGAGATCAGGATCGGCTTCGGCATGTCCAGCCCCCTATGAGGTATGTGACTTGATCTCCTTCACCGTAGCAACGCGGGAGGCGGAGCGTGGCGGCTCAGCGGATTCCGGCGACCGCGGGTGCTCACGTTCACGCTGTGCGGTTCCGCGACGAGGACTTCGCGCTGCTCGACGCTGTGATCGACGAAAGCCCGCGCTTCGACGGCCCGGTGGAGTACCCTGCTTTTCGCCGTACCGTCGGTCCCGTTCGGATTGGGAACACACGGATTCTGCATGGGGGCTCCGTTGACGAGAATGGAGGCGGCGGTGGCGATCCGCTCGCTCATCGAAGGTTGTCCGGCGCCGCGGTGGCGGTCGGGTGTGAGGCGTGGGCCGGACGTGTCGCCGATTCGGTGGGATTCCCTGTCGTGACGCTGCCCAGCGCCGATCCGGCGCGATTCGCCCGTCGTTGCCACAACGCGCATCACCCGGTGCACATCGCGTACTACTTCGCTCCTGAGCACGACGCCATGTACTCGGCCCTGGGGTTGGACGCGGGCCCGATGTCCTATGTGGCCGGTCGGGCCGCGCCGCTGGGAACCGTGTCCGCGGGGACCGTCGTCGCCACGTTCTACAACATCAATCCCGAGTTGGTGGCAAGGACGATCCCGAGGATCTGGGCGACGACAACGCCCGAGGCGCTACTGCGAACCCGGTTGCTGATCGTCGACGCGTACCTGACCCGGTTGCTCGGGCGGGAGGTGATCGCGTCGAAGGAGATGAGCGAAGCCGCGGATCTCGCACTGCGGGCGGTGCGGGCGTGTACGGCCCCCGGTCGTCCGCTGTACGCGGCGAACGCGGGATTGCCGGTGCCCGAGCCGCCGCACCTGGCCTTCTGGCACGCGATAACGCTGCTGCGGGAGCACCGGGGCGATGGTCACCTCATGGTGTTGGCCACCGCCGGACTCGACGGTCTGGACGCCTTGGTGACCCACAGCGCGTCCGGGACCGGCTTCACCCCCGCTTATCTGCAGAGGGCGCGGGGATGGTCCGCCCAGGAGTGGGCCCAGGCGCGGGCACGGCTGTGTGATCGGGGACTGCTCGACGCGGCGGGTGAGCTCACCGCACTGGGCATGCAGACGCGTCGGGACATCGAGGTCGCCACCGATCGTCTCGATGTCGCGCCTTATGAACATCTGGGACTCGCCGGAACGAAACGACTCATCGGGTTGGCGGGCGAATTCACGAAACTCATTCAGGCGCGGAATGGGTTTCCGCTTCGTGACATGGGTAAAGGGTGAACTCGCCACGCCTTTCATCGGCTGTTCGCGGCGTTCGGAGTAGGCGGCGGCGGCACGGCGCTCGCGCCGGAGTTTGGTGACAACGAGGTCACCCTGTTCGGCGCGTTGCTCCATAAGGAGGTGGGGGGTGCGTCCGATCGCGCGCACCTCCGATGATCCTTGGTGACGTCGCGTACAACAGGTTGGTCCTCCTGATTCTCGTCGCGTGTCTTCTTTTGGCCAACTTCCCGCCGAGTGGGGGATGCGCGCTAACACCTGGACCAGATGTCGGTGTATGAATGAGGTGTCGGGTACCAATCCCCTTGACGCGGGACGTATCGCCTGATTCCATCATGTTGGCGCTGACGAGAGGAGATCTCGAGAGCGACGGCGGAGTGCCGCGGGGGTGGCCGCGATCAGCGGAAACGGGTTTCGAAACGCCGCCGCAAATGGGGGAACTACGCCGACTGGCTCATTGCTCGTCTTTGTCGGATGCCCAAGGGAATATGTGCCCTCGTCGAATGGGGCCGCAGGCGGCGTTCGTGCGTTCCGGGTGGGGCTCGCGTGCTCGGCGAGGTGACTCGACGCACGTGGCCTGCCGACTCCCCAACCAACCTGGGTCGGCCGTCAACGCCGCCGCGGGCTCATCGGGACGTACAGACTCATGTGGGGGAGTGACGTGTGAATACCGTCGTGCAGCAACGTCTGCGGTTGTCCGCTGCTCAGGAGGGCATCTGGCTCGCCCATCAATCGGACGACAGTGGCGCATTGCACAACTTCGCGGGCCATATCGAGATCCGAGGATCGCTCGACGCCCGGCGATTGGCTGAGGCCGTGCGGCTCGCGGTGTGCGAAGCCGACACATTGCGCGCCCGGTTCAGTGTGGACGACGACGGAATAGCCTGGCAGCGACTCGATGACGGCCAGGCTGTGCTGGAGGTCAAGGACTTTCGCGATCAGGCCGATCCGTGGGGTTCGGCCCAGAGTTGGATGCGCGCGGATCTCCGCACACCGGTCGATTTGGTCGCCGGGGCACTGTTCACGCACGCGCTGCTTCACGTGGGCCCCGAGCACTTCTTGTTCTACTTCCGCTATCACCACATCGTCATGGACGGTTACGGCCAGGTGGTGCACTGGCGGCGGTTGGCTGAGTTTTACTCCGCGATGGTCGACCAGCGGGAGCCGCGAACGCGTGTCTCGGGCACGATGGCGGACTTGCTCGACGAGGAATCGACTTACCGGAGTTCCCCCGAATTCGACAAGGACCGGGCCTACTGGCTTGAGGTCGCCGCTTCGCAGGACGACCGGCTCACCTTGACCGACCGTTCGTCGCGGTTGGCCCCCACCGGGCTGCGCACCGAACCGCTCACCCGGGTGGGGACGCTCCGGGGCGCCGCCACGCGACACACGACGCACTGGTCGGGCATCACCCTGGCCGCCATCGCGGCCTACCTGCATCGCCTCACCCAGCGCGAAGACGTGGTCATCGGCCTGCCCGTTCGCGCCCGCACCACGCGCCGGTCACTCACCACGCCCGCCATGCTGGCCAACGTCCTGCCGCTGCGGCTGCGGGTGCGCTCCGACATGGGATTCGACGAGCTGGTCGAGCAGGTGTCCGGTCGGGTCAGCGATCTGCTCAAGCGCCAGCGCTACCGCGGCGAGGAACTGAACGCGGAACTGCGTCGCGGCGGCGAGAACGGCGAGCAGCCCGGGGTGCTCGTCAACGTCGTCACCTTCGACGGCGAGATCACCTTCGGCGGGATTCCCGGCACCGTGCACCAACTGCCTTCGGGTCCGGTGCGCGATCTCCTGGTCGAGTTCTTCGGCGGGGCGGACGGTTCGGAAGTCCGCTTCGCCCTCGACGGAAACACCGCGCTGTACGGGCCGGACGAGCTGGCCGGGCACCGGCGCCGGTTCGTCGCCTTCCTCGACGAGGTTACCCGGGCGCCGAAGGGACAGACGATCGGACAGATCGATCTGCTCACCTCCGACGAGCGCGCCCGCCTGTTCGGTGGCGCGCTGCACCGGCACGGCGACTACGACCTCAGCACCTGCCTGCACGAACTGGTCGCCGCCCAAGCTGAACGCACCCCGGACGCCGTCGCCGTCGAAACGGACGCGGAGTCGCTGACCTACCGTGAACTGCTCGACCGCGCGGGCAGCCTCGCCGCCCATCTCCGGGCGCGCGGCGCCGGACCAGGGCAGGTCGTGGGTGTCCACGACGAACGCTCGGTGAATCTCGTGGTCAACCTGCTTGCCGTCCTGATCTCAGGCGCCGCCTACCTCCCGCTCGACCCCGATCTCCCGGTGTCTCGGCTCGCGTTCCAGATCGAGGACAGCGGCGCGGCCATCGTGCTCAGTCGCTCGGACCTCGCGGGTGCGCTGGCCGAGACGGCGGCCGAGGTCATCGCCGTGGACACGATCCTGCCGGGGCTGTCCTCGGTGACCGTCCCGGTGAACCGCTCCACGCCGGATGACACCGCGTACGTCATCTACACATCCGGTTCGACCGGCCGCCCGAAGGGCGTGGCCGTCCCGCATCGCGGTGTGGTCAACCGTCTGCTGTGGATGCAGGAGGAGTACCGACTCGGCGCGCACGACAAGGTCCTGCAGAAGACGTCGTTCACCTTCGACGTGTCGGTGTGGGAGTTCTTCTGGCCGCTGCTCAACGGCGCCGTGTTGCACATGGCAGCCCCCGGCATCCAGCGCGACCCCCGGGCGCTGGCCGACGTCATCCGAGGACGCGGCGTCACCACCGTGCACTTCGTCCCCTCGATGCTCGACCTGTTCCTGGCCGAGCCGAGCGCCGGAGACCTGCCATCGCTGCGACGGGTCATCTGCAGTGGCGAGGCGCTTCGCCCCGCGACCGTCGGGCGGTTCTTCGAGGTCTACGGCGACGGGCCCGAGCTGCACAACCTGTACGGGCCGACCGAGGCATCGATCGACGTCACCCACTGGCGGTGCGGTCCCGAGGACGCGGCCGGGCCGGTACCGATCGGCCGCGCGGTCGCCAACACGAGCTTGTACGTGCTCGACAACGCGGGCAGGCCGCTGCCCTTCGGGGTCGCGGGGGAGCTGCACATCGGCGGTGTCCAGGTCGCGTCGGGCTACGTGAATCGACCCGAGCTGACCGCGGCGAGCTTCATCGCCAATCCGTTCGGGCAAGGCAAGCTCTATCGCACGGGCGATCTGGCCGTGCTGTGCGAGGACGGGGTCGTCCTCTACCGGGGACGCCTTGACCAGCAGGTCAAGGTGCACGGTTTCCGGATCGAACCGGGCGAGATCGAATCAGCGCTGGTGAGTCACCCGCACGTCACGCACGCTGTCGTGACGGCGCCGGAAAGCGCCGGCGGCGAACGTCAGTTGCTCGCGTACGTGGTCCTGGATGGCGCAGCGACCGACATCGCGGAACTCAGGTCCTGGTTGCGGGAGCGCTTACCCGCCTACATGGTTCCGGCTCACATCCGCGCCCTCGACGCGCTGCCCTTCCTGCCCAACGGCAAACTTGACCGGAAAGCCCTGCCCCTTCCCGATGCCACACCCGCGTCGGCCGGGCAGGCCGCGCGGCCGGGCAGCTCCGAGGAATGGCTGTTGCACGAGGCGTGGTGCGCGGTCCTGGGCATCGGCCAGGCGGGAGTGGACGACTCCTTCTTCTCCCTCGGCGGCGATTCGATGCTGGCGATCAGGGTGCGCGCCGAGCTGGAGCGTCGAGGCCACACCATCGACGTCTCCGAGCTGTTCCACGGGCCGACCATCAGGGAACTCGCGACGAAGCTGCGGTCGTCCACCCAGGCGTCCGACGCGACACCGCGGGTGGACACCGAACCGTTCGCCTTGCTGTCGACCGCTGATCGCGCACTGCTGCCGGATGGGCTCGACGATGCCTACCCGCTCAGTGCCATGCAGGCGGGAATGCTTTACCACGTCGCCTACTCCGAAGACTCCTCGGTTTACCGGGTGGTCACCTCGGTCCGCGTCGGCGCCGCACTGGACCCGGTCGCGCTGCGCGCGGCGACCGAGGATGTCGTGCGGCGGCACCCCTCGCTGCGCTGTTCCTTCGAACTGGCCCGCTATTCCGAGCCACTGCAACTGGTCCACAGCTCGGTCGATGTGCCCGTCGAGATCGGGGACGACCTGAGCGGGCTGGACGAGCAGGCGCGGCGACGCGAGATCACCGCGTGGGTGGAGCGGGCGAAGTTCACCGGCTTCGACATCGAGGCCGCGCCGTTGCTCAGGTTCACCGCGCACCCGTGCGGTCCCGACCACTTCCAGTTCACCGTCATCGAGCACCACGTCGTCCTGGACGGCTGGAGCGACATGCGGATGCTCGAAGAGATCGTCGAGAACTACGCCGCGCGCCGCGCCGGGCAACGGTTGGATCGCCCCGAAGTCGCGGCCACGTACCGGGACTTCGTCGTCGCGGAACGTGCGGCGGTGGCCGACGAGTCGTCTCGTGCGTACTGGTCCGACCTTCTTCGTGGCGCCGAACTGACTCCGGTGGTGGCCCGCGCCGCCGCGTCGGGGAACAGCGCCCCCACTCGGCTGCGCCGGTACGACGTCTCCATCCCCACCGATGTCTCCGACCTGTTGCGTGGCGTGGCGAAAGGCGCGGGCCTTCCGCTCAAGTCCCTGCTGACCGCCGCCCATCTGGCCGTGCTGCGGCTGGTGGGTGGACGCGACGAAGTGGTCACCGGCGTCGTGGCCAACACCCGTCTGGAAGGGTCGGGCGGCGACGAGACGATCGGGGTGTTCCTCAACACGCTGCCGCTGCGGCTTGATCTGTCCGGCTCGACGTTGACCGAGGTCGCCCACCAGGTCTTCGCCCACGAGCGGGCGTCGCTGCCGCACCGCAGGTACCCGTTCGCGCAGATGCAGCAGGACATCGGCGAGAGCCTCCGGCTCGACAGCTACGTGAACTTCATGGACTTCCACTTCAGTGATCGCGTGCGAACGGACACACCGATGACGGTGACCGTCGGGGTGGCCGAGACCAACTACCCGATGGCGGTCAACTTCCTCGTAGAGCCGGAACGCGGTCATCTCCAGCTCTGGCTGGACTGTGATCTCGCCGTCCTGCCCGAGGAACTTTGCGAGCGGCTGACCGGGTACTACGAGCGAACGCTGGCGGCCGCTGCCCGTGGTCTGCCCGAACAAGTGACCCAGCTTGATCTTCTCGGGCAGGTCGAGCGCGAGATGCTCGAAGCGTGGAACGACACCGCCGTCTCTTACGACGCGACGGCGAGCGTGCACGGCCTGTTCGAGCGGTGTGTGAACGACAACGCGTCCGCGATCGCCCTGGCACACCACGACGAGGAACTCACCTACGCCGAACTCGACGTCCGCGCCAACCGCCTCGCCAATCACCTGTGCGGCAACGGGGTCGAGCGTGGCGATCTGGTCGGCGTCAGTGTTCGGCGAGGCAGCGACTTGGTCGTCGCGCTGCTCGCGGTCATGAAGGCGGGTGCGGCGTACGTCCCTCTCGACCCGTCGTTTCCCACGAGCAGGCTCAAGAACATCGCGGCCGACGCCGGGATCGGTGTGCTGATCACGGGTCCCGGAGCGCCGGACGGGCTCGCCGCGCCCGTGCTCGTGGACCTTCGTGCCGACGTCGACACGATCGGCGAGCAGTCGGCCCGCCGGCCGGACATCACTGTCGGTGGCGACGATCTGGCCTACGTGATCTACACGTCGGGGTCGACCGGAAAGCCGAAGGGGACCGCGATTCGTCACCGCAACGTGGTGAACTTCTTCGCCGGGATGGACGAACGCGTCGGGTGCACCGGCGAGGATGTCGTGCTCGCGGTGACGAGTGTGTCCTTCGACATCTCGGTGCTGGAACTGTTGTGGCCGCTCACCCACGCGGCGAAGGTCGTCGTCGCGGGAGACCGCATCATCACCAATCTGGTGCGGCAGGCCAACCCCATCGAACACGCGCTCACGTTCAGTCTCTTCTTCTTCGCCGCCGCGGCGGGCACGTCCAACCGCGATGGATACCAACTCGTGGTCGAGGCGACCAAATTCGCCGACACCCACGGCTTCGAAGCCGTGTGGACACCGGAACGCCACTTCAACGCCTTCGGTGGGCTCTACCCCAACCCCTCGGTGATGTCGGCCGCGCTCTCGACCATCACCGATCGGATCGCGCTGCGCTCGGGCAGCGTCGTGGCCCCGTTGCACGACACGATCCGCATCGCCGAGGAATGGTCCCTTGTGGACAATCTGTCCAATGGCAGGGTGGGCCTGGCGTTCGCCTCCGGGTGGAACTCCAACGACTTCGCCCTGCGACCGGACAGTTTCCCAGTCCGCAAGCAGCGGATGGCCGAGCAGATCGACGAGTTCCGCGCCCTGTGGCGGGGAGAATCGGTGCAGCGCGTCGGGGGCAGCGGCGAGACGGTGGACGTGCGGATCTTCCCCAGGCCCGTCCAGGCCGAACCGCCGATCTGGCTGACCTCGGTCGGTGCCGTGGACACTTTCCGGAAGGCTGGCACCTCGGGCGCCAACCTGCTCACCCACCTTCTCGGTCAGGCCCCGGAGGTACTGGCCGAGAAGGTCACCGCTTACCGCCAGGCCCGCCGGGAAGCCGGGCACGAAGGCCCCGGCCGGGTCACGCTCATGGTGCACACCTTCATGTCCGACGACACCGAAGAGGCGCGGCGCAAGGCCCGCGTTCCGTTCCGTGAGTACCTGCTCAGCTCCACCGAGCTGTGGCGGACCATGTTCGCGACCACCGGCCAGGATTTCCCGGAACTCGGCGCGGAGGACCAGATCGAGGCTGTCGTCGACCTGGCCATCGACCGCTACTTCGAGACATCCGGTCTGTTCGGCTCGCCGGACACCTGCGCCGAGTTGATCCGGGTACTCGCCGAGGTCGGCGTGGACGAAGTCGCCTGCCTGAGCGACTTCGGGCTGCCCCCAGAGGATGTGCTGGAAAGTCTCACCTGGGTGGACCGCCTGCGTGACGAGCACGAGGTGGAGGTCGCCGAGAGCAAGCACTCGTTCGCCCAGCTGTGTGAGCGGCACGGCGTCACCGTCGTGCAGGGGACCCCGTCGCTGTTCACGGCGGTGGCGGCGGAACCGGCGGCGATCGAGTCGCTGCGAAATCTGCGGGCGCTGCTCGTCGGTGGCGAGGCTTTCCCGGCTGGACTGGCGCAACGGCTGCTCGGCGCGCTGCCCGGTGTTCGGATCTACAACATGTACGGGCCAACGGAAACAACGATCTGGTCCACTGTGTACCCACTCGACGCGGAGCTGGACGCCGAGGCGGACAACATCTCGGTCGGCAGGCCCATCGCCAACACCCGGCTCCGAGTCGTGGACTCCCATGGCGGGCCCGTGCCGGTCGGGAGTTCGGGCGAGTTGTGGATCGGCGGCGACGGTGTCGCCGCGGGCTACCTCGACCGGCCCGACATGACCGCCGAACGGTTCGTGGTGAACGCGGCTGGTGACGATCGCTTCTACCGGACCGGCGACCGGGTGCGGTGGCGTGCCGACGGCAGCCTCGAATTCCTCGGGCGGATCGATCGGCAGGTCAAGATCCTCGGACACCGGGTGGAACCGGACGAGATCGAGAGCGTCTTCTCCCGGCACCCCATGCTCAACGAGGTCGCGGTGACCGCCGTGTACGGCGCGTCCGGGGCGGAGCTCGTCGCCTACGTGTCTCCCGCGGACCAGCTTTCCGATCCGTCGGTGCAGGACGCGCATGTCCGCCGGTGGAACGAGGTGTGGGAGCGCGCCTACACCGCGCCACCGGAGGAAACGGCTGGGCCCGCGGAGTTCGCGGGCTGGCTCAGCAGTTACACCGGCGAGCCGATCCCGCACGAGGAGATGCGCGAATGGCTGGGGCACACCGTCGAGCGGGTGCGCGGCCTGCGCCCGACCGCGATCGCCGATGTCGGTGTCGGTTTCGGCCTCGTGCTGCGCTCCCTCGCCGAGGAAGTCGAGGAATACCACGGCATCGACATCTCGCCCGCCGCTCTCCAGGCCGCGGCGGGCTGTCTCGGCGGCGGGCGCCCGTTGCCCGACCACGTCACGCTGGTGGAGTCCGGTCCCGAGTACCTGGCCGGACTGGAACCGGGCAGCCTCGACACGGTCGTCATCAACTCGGTGGCGCAGTACTTCCCCGGGACCGACTACCTCAAGTCCGTTCTCGCCGACGCCGTGCGCGCGGTGCGTCCGGGAGGCGCGGTCTTCGTCGGCGACGTGCGGTCGGTGGAGATGCTGCCCGAGTTCCACACTTCGGTTCAACTACACCGCAGCGGGATGCTGAACACCGTTGACGAGATCAGGTCGGCGATCGCCCGCCAGTCGCAGGAAGAGCGCGAATTGTGTCTGTCACCGGAGTTCTTCCGGCAGGTCGCCGCTGAAGTTGGCGGGGTCGGCGAGGTGCGGTTCGAACTCAAGCGGGGCCATGCCGACAACGAGATGTCCGTCTTCCGATTCGACGTGACGTTGTCAGTCGGCCCGGCCGCGATCGAACCGGTGCCCGGATCGCTTGCGTGGCAAGCGATCGGTGATGGTCTGGCAGGCGTGCGACGCATACTCCAGGACGATTCCACGGGCCTGAGGGTGAGTGACATCCCCAACCGGCGGTTGATCCACACCACCGCCGCTGTCAGCACTTTGGGCGATGCCGACGGAAACGCGACCGCGTGGGACATCCACCGACTGCTCTGGGACGTCGACACCGAGGACGGTGTGCACCCGGAGGACGTGGTCGCTCTCGCCGAGCGGACAGGTCGGCGAGTCCGGCTCCTGGTGCGCGAGGACGGGCGCCTCGACCGATTCGACGCGGTGTTCGCGGCAGCCGACGACAGGAACCCGGGGGACAACTCATGAGCTCGACCCGCAAACTCGCCAACGACCCGCTCACCTCGTCCTGGACCTCGGGGCTTCGGTCGACGCTGCGCGCCTACGCGCGGACGCATCTGCCCGAGGCCATGGTGCCCGCGCATTTCGTGGTGCTCCCCGAACTGCCCAAACTCCCCAACGGCAAGGTGGACCGCAACAGCCTGCCCGGCCTGGACGCGGACGAGCCGGGTACCGAGTTCGTCGCCCCGAGGTCGACGGTGGAGACCAGGCTCGCGCGGATCTGGCAGGACGTTCTCGGACTTCCCCGGGTCGGCGTGGAGAGCAGTTTCTTCGACCTGGGCGGCGATTCGCTGACGGTCCTGCAGATGGCGTCCCAGGTGCGGGACGCCTACGACGTGCGGATCGATCTACGGCGGATGTTCGAGGAACCCACGGTCGCGCGGTTGGCCAGGATGGTCAGTTCGGAGGCCGACGCCGACATCACCGGCGCGGGCAATCCGCGTGGTGTCAGCGACGAGGAACTGATCGCGGACGCGGTGCTGCCCGACGATGTCCGCCCGGAGGATGGCGCGCTCCCGGCCACGGACGGGCCGTACAGCACGGTCTTGCTGACCGGCGGCACCGGCTACACCGGCGCTTTCCTGTTGCGCCAACTGCTCGACCGTTCCAATGCGACGGTGTATGTGCTCGCCCGGACCGCCGATGGTCAGCAGGCCGAGGAACGGGTGCTGGCGAGCCTGGCCGAGTACGGCGTCCGCGCCGACGGCGACGAGGATCGGATCGTCGGCGTCGCGGGGGACACCGGCCTGCCGTACCTGGGCCTGGACCGCGCCACCTATCACGAGCTGGCCGCCAAGGTGGAGATGATCATCCACAACGCGGCGATCTCCAGTTGGATCGTGCCCTACCCGCAGATCAAGGTCGTCAACGTCTTCGGTGCCCTCGAAGTCCTGCGCCTGGCCGGAAAGAAGCGGGTCAAGCCGGTCCACTTCATCTCCACGATCGGCGTCTACCCCGTGCACCTGCGCGGTGAGCAAACGTGGGAAGAGAGCGAGCTGACCTCACCCGAGGACGTGACCGGCGGCTACCGCCAGTCGAAGTGGGTCGCGGACAGCCTGATGACCGCCGCCCGCGAGCGAGGCATCCCCGCCCACGTCTACCGCCCCGGCGCGATCACGGGTTCGCAGACCACCGGAGCGTGTGCCACCGACACCTTCATCAACCACCTGATCAAGGGGTGTATCCAACTCGGCGCGTGCCTCGACTACGACCTGTTGCTCGACCTCGTCCCGGTGGACTTCTGCGCCGCGTCGGTCGTGCACAGCGCGCTGGGCGGCCCGAAGGACCAAGCGGTCTTCAACATCCCGGCCGCGAACTCGATGAGCATGAACGATTTGTTCGACCTGGTCGTCGACTACGGGTATCCGATTCGCAGGCTCGACTACGTCGACTGGCACCGCGAACTCGTCGCCGCCATCGAGCGGGGTGAGGAGAACGAACTCGCGCCCTACCTCCCGCTCTTCGGCGGCGACCGACCCGCGGACGAGGTCGGGTACGAGGGCAGCAAGCCGATCTTCGACGTGGCCAACCTGCGGTCCGTGCTCGACGGGTCCGGCATCGAGAACCGTCCCGTCGACCGGAAACTGTTCGACACCTACCTCGATTACTTCGTTTCGATCGGCTACCTGCCCGCCCCTGTCGACGGCGCATCCAACAGCCAAGGGAGTCCAGCGATGACCAGCACCGCCATACCCGATTTCCCGCTTCCCCGCGCTCACCCGCTCGACTTGCCGCCCGCCTACCGGGAGCTGACCGCCGATCGTTCGGTCTTCCAGGTGCGGATGCCCGATGGGCAGCTCGTCTGGCTGGTGACCAGCCACGAAGACGTGCGCGCCGTGTTGAAGGACTTGCGATTCGCCTCCGACCCGCAGGTCGAGGGGTACCCGTCCTACATCGCCGGGGACGGCCCGTTGCCCGCCGGGTTCTTCCTCTACCAGGACCCGCCGGACCACACCCGCCTCCGGCGCCTGGTGACCCGCGACTTCATGATCAGCGAGATGGAGGCGCACCGGCCGAGGATGGAGGCCATCCTCGACGGCCTCATCGACGACATGACGCGGCAGGGCACCTCGGGGGACCTGGTGCGGCAGTTGGCTTTGCCGATGGCGGCCACCGTGATGTGCGAGCTGCTCAACGTCCCCTACGAGGACCACGCGGTGTTCGTGCCTCTCGCCGACACCATCCTCGACCGCAGCAGTTCGCCGGAGGAGTCGGAGAAGGCCGCCCACGGGCTCATGGGTTACTTCGACAACCTGGTGCGGGAGAAGGAGCAGAACCCCACCGACGACATGCTCGGCAAGCTCGTCGCGCACGAGAACGCGGGGCTGCTCACCCACGACGAGTTCGTCGGTATGGCCGCGGTGATCCTGTTGTCCGGCTACGACACCCTGGTCCAGACGATCGGTCTCGGGGTCGCGACGCTGCTGGAGCACCCCGACCAGGTGGCCGACCTGAAAGCGGATCCGTCGCTGTTCCCGACCGCGGTCGAGGAGCTGCTGCGGTACCTGTCCATCAACCACGCGGGCCTGCCCCGCGCGGCGCTTGAGGACGTCGAGGTCGGCGGTCAGCTCATCCGCAAGGGCGAGGGCGTCCTGGTCATGCTGAACACGGCGAACCGTGACGCCACCGTCTTCGAGGACCCGGACAGGTTCGACATCCACCGCGCGGGACCACAGCGCCACGTCGCCTTCGGCCACGGATTCCACAAGTGCATCGGGCTCACCCTGGCCAGGGTGGAGCTTTCCGCCGTCTTCGCCGGGCTGTTCAAGCGCCTGCCCGACCTGCGTCTCGCCGAACCGCTGGAGAGTCTGCCGTTCCGGCACGACATGGTCATCTACGGCGTCCGGCGCCTGCCAGTCCAGTGGTGACCTGTCCGCGCACGGCTTGTGAGTAGAGGATCGAGGGGAACGTGATGGACACCGTATTTCTCTTACCGGGCCAGGGTGGGTACAAGCCGGGTCTCTTCGCACAGGAGACGTCGCCCGATGTCGCCGAGGTACTTCGGGTCGTCGATCGGGTCGCGGGCGAGTTCGGCAGGTCGGGTGTATCGCGGCTGCTGCTCGATGTCACCGCGCCGAGCGCGGCCGAGTTGGTGCGGACAGACTCGTTCGCGTTGCAGCTCGCGGTGTTCGCCGCGGGCCTGGGCAGTTACCGGATCGCCGAGGCGCGGTGTTCACCGGATGTGCTGGTCGGGCACAGCATGGGTGAGATCGCCGCACTGACGGCCGCGGGTGCCTTCGACACGGCGGACGGAGCGCGCATCGTGTGCCATCGGGCCGAAGCCTTGCTGGCCCACAGTTCCAAGAGTGGCGGCATGGTCGCGCTGGAACTCACCGCCGCGCGCGCCAAGGGTGTCGCCGACGCGGTGGCAGTGCCGGGGTTGGGTGTCGCGGTGATCAACGCTCCCCGACAGACCGTGCTGTCCGGACCGGACGAAGCGGTGGCGAAGGTGTTGCGGCTGGCTGACGCGCTCGACGTCCAAGCCACCCAGCTCAACGCCCCGTTCGCCTTTCACAGCCCGCTGTTGCGCGTCGCGGCCGAAGAGTTCGGCGCGGCCATCACGGAGATTCGGCAGCGCCCCCTGCGCAGGCGGGTGTACTCACCGGTCGCGGGGGGATACCTGACCGACGACACCGACATGGCGAGCCTGCTGGTCCGGCAGCTCACCGCGCCGGTGCACTTCCTCAACGCCGTGCGTGAACTGCACGCGTCGGGAGCCGGTCACTTCGTCGAGTGTGGAAACGCCGGGCTGTCCGGCCTCGTCCGCCGCTCGGTTCCCGACGTCACCACGGACAGCACGGTCGAAGCGCGAAGCGAAACCGTTGTGGGGTCGTCGGTTTCGGTTGGTGTTGTGTCTCCGGTGGGTGTTGTGCCGGATGTGGGTGTGGTGTTGGAGCAGTTGCGTGAGTTGTATGCGTCGACGTTGGGTTATCCGGTTGAGGCGATCACGGGTGATGCTGATCTTGAGGCTGATTTGGGTGTTGATTCGTTGAAGCGTGCGGAGATGTTGGGGCGGGTGACTGCTCGGTTTGGGTTGGGTGATTCGGCGGGTGATGTGCGGTTTATCGCGCAGCCGACGTTGGGTGAGCTGGCCGACCTGGTCGTGTCGGTGAAAGTCGCTGGACGCTGAATGTCCGACGAACACGGGAGTCACAGCATGTCCATGGACCTGTCCGGCCACGTCGTCATGGTCGTGGGCACCGCCGACGTCGTCGCGCGGGACATCTCCCGTCGCTTGACCGAGGCTGGTGCGCGCACGGTGGACGCCCGGCCGGACGTATCCGTCCTGGAACAGATCGATGACGTGGTGCTGCGGCACGGTCGCCTTGACGCGGTCGTGGGTGTCGCGGGCGCGGTCGATGATCTCGACCGCCTTCGGGAAGTGAGTTCCGCTCGGTCACACCGGGCCGTGATCACGGTGCTTGTCACCGATGAGCACACCGATGTCGTCGCCGACTCTCTCGCGCGACACGTTCAGCGGACTCGCGTCATCGGCGGCGTCGCGCCAAGGGTCAACGCTGTGTGCGGCCCGGTCAGGTCGTTGTCGGCGGTGGCCGATGTCGTCGCCGTGCTGCTCAGTCCGGCGACTTCGCAGATCAGCGGTCAAGTCGTGACCGTGACAGGCAGTCTGCCCGAGGCCCCCGAGAACCAGTCGGTCGACGAGGACGCCGTGGTGGTCGTCGGCATGGGACTGGCCGTGCCAGGAGCCAGTTCCCCCGCGGCGTTCTGGGACTTGCTTCGCGGCGATGAACCCGTGTTCCGCGAACCCGGCGGCCGGTACGACCTCGACACCATGTGGTCGGACGATCCGGCGGCCGAGGACCGCACCTACGCCAGGGTCGCGGGCTTCATGTACGGATTCGAGCCCCACCCACGGCTGCGCCAGGAGATCGCCGCGGGCACCTTCGACTCCGACGAGTTCACGGCGTTGTGGCTGCGGCATTCTCTCTTGCAGGCGACCGATGGCGTCACCATCCGGCACGACGACCGACAGTTCTTCGCCGCCGGTCTTACCCCGGACGGCAGTCAACACCTGGAGCAATCGCTTGTCGCCGACGGAATCCGCGGAATCTTCGCCGAGTCCGGCGCCGAAGTCCCGGCCGGTTTGGCCGAGCTGTACCCCCTCGCCTCCGGTACGCCGGAGGACTTATTTCCCTACCGCATTGCACGTCTGGCCGCACACGACCTTCCCGATACCGCCGAGATAGTCGTTGTCGACACGGCATGTTCCTCGTCGCTCTACGCCATCGACCTCGGTGTCCGCGCCTTGCGCGCCGGCGAGACCGACGTGGCATTGTGCGGGGGAGCGTTGGCCTTGCAGGCTCAAAGCCTGGTGCTGTTCTCCAAGCTGCGTGGTCTGTCCAAGTCCGCTTCGGTCCGGGCTTTGGACAGCGGCGCCGACGGTGTGCTCTTCAGCGATGGCGCCGCTGTGCTCGCGTTGAAGACCCACGCGCGCGCGATCGCCGACAGGGACCCGATTCTGGGTTTCGTCGCCGGATTCGGCGGGTCGTCCGACGGCCGGGGAAAGGCGATCTACGCGCCCAACGCGGCGGGCCAGCGCATCGCGTTGGACCGTGCCTGGTCCGGTGCCGGGGTCGCCGCCGAGGACATCGACTGGATCGTGGCGCACGCGACCGGCACGCCGACCGGCGACAAGACCGAGATGACCGCGCTCACCCAGAATGGCGGTGCGGGCAAGAAGTGGACGATGACGTCCAACAAGTCTCTCGTCGGGCATTCGGGGTGGGCCGCGGGCGCGGTGTCCGTGGTGCACGCGCTGCTGGCAATGGGCCACGAGTCGATCCCGGCTCAACGACGGTTCACCACCGTGCCTTCGGGTTTCGAGGACTCGATCATGGTCCCCACAGTCGAGACACCGTGGCCCGCCCGTGCGGACCGCGGGCGGGTGGTCGGTGTTTCCGCCATGGGTTTCGGTGGCACCAACGGTCACCTGCTTCTCTCCGACGCACCCCGCGCGGGCGGGTCCAAGGACCAGGCGGGGAAGGATCCGGTCGTGATCGTGGCGACGGCAGTGCACCTGCCGGACGATCCGGACGAACACCGCGTCGATCGGTGGCTCGCCGGTCACGCGGCCGACTGGCCGGAGACGTTCGGCGAGAAGTACCCGTTGCCCTCGCCGGTGGAGGCCAGGCTGGCTCCCTCCGCCCTCGCCGCCATGGATCGCGGGCAACTGATGGCGATGCGCTGCGGGGACATGCTCGCGGGAGATTGGGTCAAGGACGACCAACTCTCCGAGCGCACCGGCGTGTTCGTCGGACATTCGGGCCCCACCCGCGCCGCGATGGGCTACGACCTGCGCTGCTACCTCAGCGATGTGACGGCCAAGCTGACCGGTCCTGCGGGTCTGGCGCCCGAGTTCGTGGGCGATCGCGTGCGGGCCATGGTCCCCGAGAGCAACGAGGACTCCTACCCCGGCTTGATGCCGAACGTCATCGCGGCCCGGATCGCCCAGCGACTCGACCTGCACGGTCCGAACATGACGCTCGACGCGGGAGCGGACTCGGTCAACTCGGCCCTGGCCACCGCGGTGCGGTATGTGCGCGAGGGCCAACTCGATCTCGCCATCGTCATGGGTGTCAACACCGCGATGCCGTACCTGGCGAGTCGCGATCCGCGCGGCAAGGCCGAAGCGGCCATCGGTTTCGTTCTCACCCGGCTGAGCACCGCACGCACACTGGGTGTCGAGGTACTGGGAACGGTGAGTCTCACACCGAGTGTGGGTGGCCGCGCCGCGACCGCCGACGCTGTTCGCGATCACGGTGGCGCTGAGGGTGCGGTGGCACTTCTGCGGGCGCTGCGCTTACCTGGCGCGCGTACCGTCGTCTCGCCGGTGGTGGACCGTCATACCCCGGCCTTCCTGGTCACCGCCGCGGGTGTGGAACGCACCGAAGCCGATCCCGAGGTCTACACAGGTCAGACCCCGGATGCCGTCGCCTACCCGAACCTGGCAGGAACCTCGCAGCGGCACACCCTCGTGTTGCGGCCGAGGGCAGGCGAGCGAATCAACGAGCCGGTATCGGGCATACCCGCCAACAGCCTTGTCCTCACCGATGACCCGGAATCCTTGTCAGGGGAGTCGATTCCTCCCGGTTGCCTGATCGTCGTCCCCGCGTCAGCTCCCCGCGCCGTGCGCCCCACCGTCCCGGTCGTGTACCTCGACGATGCCGAAGAGTTGGCTCGGATCGTGGCCGAGGACGGCCGCGGTTTCGGGCAGGTACGGGTGATCGTGAGCGGTCAGCGGTGGGACGCGGCGGGCGACGCCGTGTCGCGACGGGCTCTCGAACTCAACGATCTCGCCTTCGTCGCCGCGCAGAGCTGCGCCGAGGCATTGGACGACGGCGGGTGCTACGCCGTGCTGATGCTGGACGTGCTCGACGGGAACGTTCCGCTTCCGTACGCGGGTGTGTTCAACGGTTTGGTACGCAGTCTTCAGCAGGAGCTGTCCGGCTGCGTGGTGTTCTCTCTCGGTACGGATCTGTCCGAGCTGGGTGGCGGGCTCGCCCAGTTGTCGGAGGAATCGGGCAATCACCGCTTCCTGCCGGTGGTGTACCGGGCGTCGCGGCAGCGGCTGGAAATGATGTTGTTGCCCGCGCGGGCGCCGTCGGCGAACACTTCGTCGGGACTACCGGACTCCCCGGTGATCGTCGCCACGGGGGGCGCGAGGGGGCTGACCACCCACCTGGTCCGCGAGTTGGTGTCAGGTTCGTCGCCGCGCGGCCTCTGGTTGCTGGGCACGGCCCCCGAACCGGATCTCGTGACCGCTGCCGCGCCGCTCGCGCCCCGCGCGGACGCGCTGCGCGAACTGATGGCCCGGTACCCGGGCGAGAAGATCGGCGCGTTGAACCGGCGTTACGAACGCGCCGCGCAGGAGGCGGAACGAGTCCGCGTCATCCGTGAGCTCGAACGGCTCTGCGGTCCTGGACGAGTCCGTTATCGGCAGTGCGATGTGCTCGACGAGGTCGCCGTCCGGCGCGTGATCGATGAGGTGCTCGACGTCGACGGCACCGTGGATGTGTTGGTACACGGCGCGGGCCTGGCGCGGACCGCGATGCTCGCCAACAAGAAGTTGGCCGACTTCCGCACTGTGCGGGACGTGAAAGTGCGGGGTTACGCCAATCTGCGCGCGGCCCTGGGGGATCGGCAGCCGAAGCTGTGGGCCAGCGTCAGTTCGGTCTCGGCCTTCACCCCGCTGCGCGGCGAGTTCGATTACTGCGCTGGCAACGAGTTCCTGCTCTTGGCCGCGGCGCACTCTCGTCGGGTCCGGGGCTACGACGAGGTCGCACTGGCATCCGGCCTCTGGGTGGAATCGGGCATGGCCTCCGCCGACACACCCGGCGGTGCTTTCCTGGCTCGGCAGGCCGAGATCGGTCAACTGACCGACGAACAGGGCAGGGAGTTCTTTCGGGCCGAGTTGGCTGGCCGAGGTAGTCACGGGCTTGGCACGACGTGGATCGGCCAGTTCGACTGGAACACCATGGAACGGCGTGCTCCGGGCTTTCACGCGGCGTGCCAGGGGTTCGCGGGTACTGATCCCGAGGCGTTCCGCGACACCGTGCCGTACCCGCGACGGCGTGCTTTCCTTGTCCGACCGCCGCGACTGTCGGGTGAGACCGATGCGGAGTGGACATTCGAGGTCGATCTGGGCGAGCATCCCTATCTTCTCGACCACTTGGTCGACGGCAGGCCGACGATCCCGGGCACCTTCGTCCTGGAGATGGGCGCCGAGGCCGCCGCGGCGGTCGCCACCGGCATGATTCCCGCCCGTATCACCGATGTGGTGCTGTCGAGCTTCATCAGGGCGCCGCATCACCGTTGGCCACGCACGTTGCGCGTGGCGGCGTCCAGGATCGGCGACGAGGTCCGGGTGCGGGTCGCCACTCCCGCGTCCGGCCCGGTGCCCGAGCGCGAACACACTCGTATGACTGTCCATTTGGCACACAGCCTGCCCGAAGGTCCGTGGTGCCCACCGGCCCCGGCCGGTGGGGTGGACGCGCCGAACACTTATGAGCTACCGGGTACGGCCGTGGAGTTGAGCGGGGTCTTCGGTTCGCTGCGTTCACCCCGGCTGGAACCCGACGGTGGGTCGGCCTGGCTGCACCCGACCCTCCCCGCCGACGGCGAACCGTTCAGCCGGTTCATGATTCCGAGCGTCGCCCTGGACTGTCTGCTGCGAACCTCCGTGCTCGACGGCCGTGAGCCGGACACGATCCCCGCGTTGGTCCCCACCGCGATAGCGAGTGTCGACTTCTACACAATGGTCAACGATGTGGACGTCGCCGGAACGTGGCCATCGGGGTTGCGCCTGCGACATTGGCACGATCCCGTTTCCCGGCAACGACACTGCGCGGTGGTGACCCCGGACGGCCGGGCGCTGTTTCGCGCCACGGGCATCACCGGACACAACAAGAGCCTTTTCGACGTCCGAACAGGTCAATGGCGGTCCGCCGCTGTCGTCCCTGAGGGACGATGAACTCGACAGTGCCCTTTCCGGGGCATCATTGATCAGAGTGGAGCAGTAATGTCGGTCGAAACAGCCGGTCACGACTCGAGTGGGGGCACCGGCGCTTCGGACACGTCATCTCCGGGAGGTGCCAAGTCGTGGACTCTCGCGCTGGTGTGCCTCGCGATGTTCATGCTGATGCTGGACGTGTCGGTCGTGAACGTGGCCCTGCCGGATCTGCGGATCTCCCTCGGCGCGAGCTTTTCCGACCTGCAGTGGGTGATTGACGCCTACACCCTGACCCTGGCGGCGTTCCTGGTGACCGGTGGCTCGCTGGCCGATCGCCTGGGACGCAAGAAGGTCTTCATCCTCGGCTTCCTGATCTTCATCCTGTCCTCGCTGATGGCGGGACTCGCCCAGGACGTGCTCGTCCTCAACATCTCCCGCGGAGTCCAGGGCATCGGCGCCGCGATCATGTTCTCGGTCGGCCCGGCCCTGATCGGCCAGGAGTTCCGAGGGGCGGCCCGGGGCAAGGCGTTCGGCATCTTCGGCGCCGTCGCGGGTCTCGCGCTGGCCTGCGGACCGATGGTGGGCGGTTTCCTGACCGACTCGCTGAGCTGGCGCTGGATCTTCCTGGTGAACGTGCCGATCGGCGTGATCGCGCTGGCTGTCGGCGTGCTGAAGTTGCGGGAATCCAAGGACCCCAAGCCTTACGGCATCGACTGGGCGGGCATGGTCGTGTTCGGCCTCGCACTCGGGATGCTGGTACTCGGTTTCGTCCGGGGTGAGGCGGAAGGCTGGACCAGTCCGCTGATCCTCGGGCTGTTCGCCGGGGCGCTGGTTCTTCTCGGCGTGTTCGTCGTCATCGAGAGCAAGCGCGGCCCCGAGGCCATGTTCGACCTCTCGCTGCTGCGTATCCCGACTTTCGCGGGTTTGTGCGCGGCCACTTTCCTGTCCAACGCGGCGACGTTGGCGATGGTCTTCCTCGAAGTCTCCTATCTGCAGAACGTTCTCGGCCACACGCCGTGGGAGGCCGGCCTGCGCTTCCTGCCGATGATGGTCACGATGTTCCTCGTCGCCGCGTTGACCGGGAACCTGGTCAACAAGATCGCCCCGGGCATCCTGCTCGGTTCCTCGTTGGTGTTGTGCGCCATCGGCATGGGGTTGATCTTGTTGGTCACGCCGGAGAGTTCGTGGACCGCGCTGCTGCCGAGTCTGATCGTCACCGGGATCGGCTTCGGTCTGTTCAACCCGCCGCGAGCCGCGGTGACCATCGGTGTCGTCGCGCCGGAACGCGGCGGCATGGCCTCGGGGATGGGGGAGACCTTCCAGCAGGTCGGCGTCGCCGTCGGCATCGCCGCCTTCGGCGCGCTGTTCCACCAGAAGGTCGTCGACGGCTTCATCGCCTCCGAAGCGGCCGCCGGACTCGGCGAAGGTGCCTACGCCGCCGGTCAGGCGGTCGCCACCGGCGGCACTGCGGGACTGGACGCCGTGGTGTCCTCGCCCGCCCCCGGGGTGGTCGACGCCGCTCGCGGCGCGTTCGTGGACGGGCTGACCGACGTCATCTTCATGGGTGCGGTGGCGTGCGGGATCGGCGCCTTGCTCGCGTTCTTCCTCATCCGGCGCCGCGACCTGCACGAGAGCGCGCAGGTGCACTCGGAGGACAACGCGGTGGGCACAGCCGCGGCGATGTGAACCGGACGTGGGCGGTGCGGCAT
>JALZNB010000261.1 GCA_030857905.1 Actinomycetota bacterium | reverse complement strand
AATCAGAACAGGGGCGTGCCGCCGATCCGCAACGACTACACGCCGCCCAGGGGATTGCAGGACCAGCCTGGTGGACCACCCGTCGGTGGGCCGCCGATGGGAAGGCCTCCGACGGGCGGTCAGTTCGGCTCCCCTCAGGGGGGCAGGGAATCTGGCCGCAGTAGTTCCGGCGGCGGCCTCGGTGGACCGGGAAGCCGAGCGGGTGGCGGGTTCGGTTCCGGCGGTGGGACCGGTTCGGGAAGCGGCGGCCACGGTGGGCCCGGCGGTGGACCGGGTGCGCGAGCTGGTGCGGGCGCGGTGGCAGCGGAGCACGCGGCCAACAGCGGACGCGGTGGCGGTGCTTCCGGTGGTGCCGGCCGTGGTGGCGCGGGCATGGGCGGTATGGGTGCGGGCGGTGGAAGGGGGCAGGGTGGCGAGGATTCCGAGCACCAACGGCCCTCGTTCCTGATCGAGGCCGACCCGGACGACATCTTCGGCACGAACGAGGTCACCGCCCCTCCGGTGATCGGCCAATGATCACTTCGTTCGACCTGTCACTCGCCTCCGTCGACCTGCTGTCCCACGGGCTCGGCGTCGACTGTCGGCTGTTTCCGTTTCAGATCCCGAGTTTTGGCGCCACGGTGGCGGATCGGATCCGTGTCGCCGGAGCGGTGCGCGAGGATCTCCAGCGCAGGGGATTGGCTCGCGCGGGCGATTTGGTGCGTGAGGTCGAACTCGCGGTGCGGTTGTTCGCCGAGCACGATTCGGCGATCGCGGTCGTCGGAGACGGCGAGAGCGGTGCGCTCTACGCACGAGGGTCGATGCGGGGCCGCGACGCGGTCTTGGTGATACGCAGGGACAACGTGCTGCGGTTTGTCCTGGTCCGACCGGAAGGCTTGTTGCGCGCGGTCGTGGACTTGTTGCCTCCTGCCCAAGTGGGCCCCGGTCAGTCCGTGACGGTGAGTCGTCCGAGTACCGTCGCGACCACGGATTCGGAGGGCACACTCCGTAGTGTCGTACGGGCGCCCCGCACGACGGCTGGTGCGCAACTGCGGGTCGCTCAGGACATTCTTCGGCGTCGTCGCCTCGGCGATGGGTATTTCGTTGTCACGCGAGGGAAGCAACGCTCTCCGGCGCTGTCGTGGATCGACACGGACGCGGGCCGCTATCTGTCCAGTATGAGAACCGATGACCGGGGTAACACCCACATCAGTTACTTCCCAGCGGACGATGGCCGGGTTGTGCACGCCCTCGGTGAGCTAGTCAGCCCGGCTCGGTGAACCCGGCGCGTGTCGTCCAAGGAACGACAGCACGTCTGGTACGACCCCGCGATAGAACGGGTCCCCATGTCCGCCAGGCCCGGTGTATCCGATCTCGGGAGACGCCAGTCGGATGAACTTTCGGGCGCCTTCAATGAAGTGGTCTTCGGTGCCGCACCAGATTCCCACCGGTGTGGTCCCCAACTTCTCCACGTTGCGCAGCGGGTCCAGCGACGCCCACTCGTTGTTGTTCTTGAACGCGCGCCGCGTGCTCATCTCGCGCCACGACATGAGCAGGCCGGGGGAGATCGCCGCCACGGCCGCCAGCGGCTGTCGCCGCTCAACCCGGCGGCGCGCGTACAGCAGCGCCCCGAAGCCGCCCATCGACACCCCGGCGCACGCGAACGGCGTGCCGGTGGCGTCGCCGAGGCCGCGGGCCAGCAGCCACCGCGGCATCTCGTCGAGCAGCATCGCCATCGAGTTGTCGCCGACCCGGTTCTCGTGCCAGTAGTTGTTGCCGCCGTCGACCGCCACGAACGCGAACGGCGGCAACTCGCCGCGTGCCACGCCGCGCATCAGCTTCCGGGCGAGCCCGGACGGCGCCGCGCCGCGGGCGGTGCCGTGCAGGCCGTGCAGCAGCAGACACACAGGCAGGTGGCGGGCGGGCAACTCGCTGGGCAGGAACGTGACCAGGTCGATTTCCCGCCCACGCGCTGCCGAGTACACCCGTTCGGTCCGCACGACCGGCTTCGGCACCGGGTCGCCGTTCATTCCCACCGAAGCCGCGAGTACATCGAGGATGGGCAGCGTTCGGGTGGTCGCGCCGAGCGCGATCCCCGTGGTGGCGGCGCCCGCGGCCCCGGCGATCAGCAGGGACCGACGACTCAGCCGCCGTCGTGGCCGGTCGGTGTCGCCGACCTCACCCGCCGCCTCGTCCATGGTCCCCTCCCGACCGTCACTACCCAGACGTACCAACCCGGGCGGACGTTCCGACATCTGCCGTCCACCAACCACCCCATCGTGCGAGAACCGGGCGATGTTTCACGATTCAGTCACCGAGGTCGCATGGTAAGGCCAAGGAGATGGAGCTCGACCGCTGCCGCTCGCTCCTAGTGCTCGAGTTCTGACAGTCGGTACGAGAATCGCTCGATTCGGTGAGTCCAGGCCTGAAAGATCGCCACATTGGTCAGGTTGATCTCGGCGGACACCGTGACCAGGCACCGGTGGACATGTTTCCAGTCACGGGCCTCCGCGACTGTGAGAACACCCGTCACCGGCGTGGTCCAGTCATCGCCATCGCGACGCGGTTCGAGATCGGCGACGAAACTGGCCCAGGGAAAGTCCGGGGCCCGGTGCGCCAACCCGCCTGCGATGCCGTTCGCCGGATCTGGAGTCGCGTGCATCATGGTCGTGGTCAACTTGGAGTGCGCGGTCGTCAGACCGAGCAGGACCACGACGGCCTCGAACTCGCCCACGTGGCCGTCGTGCCCGAGGAAGCGGGACGCCGGCGAAAGGTCGCGGGTTGCCCGGATCATCCGGTACAGGTTGAACATCCGCTTGGCCTTACGGGGCGTCGCCAGGAGTGCGTCGAGTGTGTCCAACAGATTCAGTTCCGCGTCGGTCAGGGGCCGCCGCTGGGCGGGCAGCGTGGGATCGCTCTGCCCGCTGACTTCTGACCCGAGTTCGATGGAGTGATCCAAATCGACCTGACCTGGGGACTTGGGCCGCCCGGACGGCACGCTCATCGCGATCCCTTCCGTCTCCAGGGTCTCGTCGTCCAGCAGTGAACGGAGGAGACCTCGCACTGTGCCCGACGGCATCCGAGGCAGGGCGAGCGGAATGTTGATGATCTTTTCCAGGTAGTCCTCGGGTGTCACGTGCCATCCGTCCTTGGTGCTCGCCTCCCGGTCACCGTCGAGGGTGTGTGAGTAGTGGCTCGACAGCGAACGAAGTAGCCACCGAGGATCGACGCCGATCACCACCACGAACAGTTCCATCGCCAACATCAGGTGTACGGCCTCCAACACCTCGACCACCTGCAGCGGCGTGCACCGGTCAAGGTCGTCGATGTAGAGGACTATGCGATCGATCGGTATGCGCGACTCGGAGTCCTGGTCCGGATGTGCCCGCCAGTCGTCCATCAGCGCGACCAATTCCTCGAAATCCTTGCGGATAGTGGAGATGAGCCCGAGATTGCGTTGGTATGCCTCACTTTCCGCGCGCTGTGAGAGAAAGGAGTACAGCCGTCTGCCGGGAGTCAGTTCGGGCAATTGCCGCCCCAGCTTGGCTATCTGAGCGACGACCTCGCCGAGTTGGGCCTCGGCGATCTCCTGATCGGCTTCGGCCTTGCGCAGTCCGACGAGCACGTCCGCCAGTTCCACCCGCACACGATCTTCGGCGGCCTGAGTCATCCCGGTTTGAAGGTCGTCACTCAGGGCTCTCAGCGCGTGCACTCCGCGACGGACGCCACCGAGCCACGTGCTGCCCAGCACCGCTGCGGCGATGGCGGACAACCCGCCGATTCCGGCGAGCCACGTCTGCAAGCTCGGAAAGGCCAGGACCGCGACACCCGCGACGCCCAGAACGACCAAGGCCGCGACAAGTGCGAGCTTGCCCCGGTACTCCCGAGGTGATCGCCGAATCGCGTCAACGTCGCTCAGCGTGCCACGCATGTCCTCGGCGAGCAGCTTGGCCTTCTCGACGCCGTCTGTGACGCCGAGCCTGTTCCACACACTATCGAGTCGGGTCTTGAGCTCTTCGGACCCGCGCATCGCCGTGATCAAGTCGCGAGCCGCGTGCTCACGGTTTTTGTGCGCCGCGTCGACTGTGGCTCGCAACCGAGCGACGCTGTCACTGGCCCGCTGGGTCGCGGTGTCGAGTTGTCGCTGTTGATCGAGTTTGGCGCCGAGTTCGGCACGGATGTGTTCACGCCGCTCGTGCCCGGTGGCTTCGGGGCCCGCCAGGTGCCGGAAGATGTGGTCACCCAGGCAGGCCCACAGGTCTTGATCCGCGTAGTGCCACGCGTTGAACCCGATCTGGACCACTTCGCGCAGGTAGTGCTCGTCGCCGGAGTTTGCCAACTGGGTCACCCGGGACCGGAGCAGTCCCATGAAGTAACTCTTGCCAGACCCCCACTCGCCGAAGATCCCGATGGACAGCGGAAGGGGAGTGCGTCTGTCAGCGAGCACTGTCGCGAGCATCGATACATAGGGGGCGACGCCGAGTCGGTCTTTCTCCATGGGGATAGTGCCGTTGGGATCGACCAGGTCACGGGATATACCGCCTGCCAGACCGACATCGGGTGGTTCAGGGGCCGTTGGACTTTCCCACGACGAGACCTCGGGCCGAGCGGCCTCGCCAGCTTCTCCGGGGGTCCACGCGGCGCGGACAGCGGGTACGACGAGCCGATTCGCGGCGATGAACACGATTCGACTGAATGTTCCGCTCGGAACCTCGCGAAGTGCGGAGACAACGGCGGGCACCGCCACGGTCGCGATCTTCTCCAGCGAGGCACCAAGGGCGCCAGTCCCCAACAGTGGAACGGCGACACTGGACGCGCCGATCCGTGCCGCGGCCATGATGGCCGCTTTGGTGGCCACGCCGACGGCGGCGTTGAACACCATGGGATTCGCGGTGGACTCACGCGCCCCCGCCACGATGACCCAGTGTGGAGGTTTCTGTTGTTGTCCGGCCGAAGCGAGCGCCAACACGATGGGATTGTTCGGCTTGAGCTTGGCGAAGTTGACCGATCGCCACCGCGCATTCGGAAATTGAGCTTGAACGACTTTCCCGAGATTGCCGAGGGTGAAGCCCGACGAGACGACGATGGCGTCGAGACCAAAATCCCATGGTTTGCTTGTCCACAGGACTTCTACAGCCGTGTTCGCCACCGAGCCAAGGGGAACAGGGGTGTCTTCTACCGTGTTTTCCACTCGACCATCGCTTTCGTCAGCGACCGGAGCAGGGCGCTCGTGTCACGTCGCGTACTGGTGCGATTACACCGCAACGCCTCCGGTCCGCGCAGGCGAGCGGTCAGATCACGGATCGCGATCGCAGGTCTGTGATGGCGTTCTCGGTGTATCCGAGCCACCGCAGCACCGGCTCGGTGTGCGCGCCGCAGGTCGGGACTTCATTGGCTGACCAGTCCCAGTCCGCGTCCACCGATGGACGCAGCATCGGTATCTCCCCGCCAGGGACCCGTACCGTCGTCCACCGTCCGCGGTCGACGAGCTGGGGGTGTGTGACCAGGTCTGCGACAGCCCTGGTGCGCCCTGCGGGCACATCGGCCGCGTTGAGGGAGGACAGCAACGTGTCAGCGGTGAGGGTGTCGAAATACGTCGTCAGTTCGTTGTGTAGTTCCGTCCGCCTGGCTACCCGGTCGCTGACTGTTCTGAAGCGAGAGTCGTCGGCGAGTTCGGGTCTGCCGAGCACGCCACACAACCGCCGCCACTGACCGTCGTTCTGGACGGCGAGGTGGACGGTGTTGCCGTCCGCGCACGTGAACGGACCGTATGGCGTGATCGTCGGATGGTGCGCTCCCACGCGCTCGGGTGCGTGTCCGGTGCCCAGCGCGTAGAGCATTGGCTGGTGCATCCACTCGGCGAGCGCCTCCATCAGGGTCAGCCGCAGCGTGGCGCCCTCGCCCGTGCGGCCGCGCCGGACCAGGGCGGCCAGGATGGCGGCCTGCAACTGCACCCCGGCGGCGATGTCGGCCACCGAGATCCCCGCCCGCGCCATCGATGGCCCGTCCCCGGTCGTCGCGATGAGGCCCGTCTCGGACTGGATCAACGCGTCGAACGCCTTGCGGTCGCTGTAGGGGCCGCCGTCGCCGTAGGAGGACAACTCGGCGACCACCAAGCCGGGGTGTCTCTCGCGCAGCGTGTCGGCGTCGAAGCCGAGTCGCCGGAGCGCGCCGGGCGACAGATTGCAGGTCACGACGTCGGCGCGGGCGATCAACCCGGTCACGATCCCGGCGCCGTCGGGATCTTTGAGGTCGACCGCGACCGATTCCTTGCCGACGTTGGTCCACGCGAAGTAACTCGACACCTCGCCACACGAGCTGTCGTAGTGCCGGGCGAAGTCGCCGTCGCCGCGCCGTTCGATCTTGATGACCCGCGCGCCGAGGTCGGCCAACTGCCGGGTCGCGTACGGCACGGCGACCGCCTGCTCCAAGCTGACGACCACCACCCCGTCGAGCGGTCTCACGCGATCCGCCCGATTCCGGTGTAGACGTTCATCGTGTCGCCGCGAAGGAAACCGACCAGCGTGACGCCCAGCTCGTCGGCGAGTTCGACGGCCAGGGACGACGGCGCGGACACCGCGGCCAGCACGGGTACCCCGGCCATCGCCGCCTTCTGCACCAGCTCGAACGAGGCCCGCCCGGAGACCAGCAACACCATCCCGGTCAGCGGGATTCGTTCCTGCTGCACGGCCCACCCCAGGACCTTGTCGACAGCGTTGTGCCTGCCCACGTCCTCGCGTACGACCAACGGTTCACCATCGGCGGTGAACAAACCCGCCGCGTGCAGTCCGCCGGTCTGGGAGAACACTTTCTGCCGTTCCCGCAACACATCCGGCAGGCCGCCGAGCATCGCGGGCGTGATCATCACGTCGTCGTTCGCCGGAGAGAATCGCGTCTTCAACCGCACCGCGTCCAGTGCGGCCTTGCCACACACCCCGCAAGACGAGGTGGTGTAGAAGTTCCGTTCGACACCGGTCTCCGGCGGTGGAACCCCCTCGGCCAGCGCGACATCGAGAACGTTGTAGGTGTTCATCCCGTCCGGCCCGACCCCGTCGCAGTAGCGCGCGATGGCGATGTCCTCCCGGTCGCCGATGACTCCCTCGGTGAGCAGAAACCCGTGGGCCAACTCGACGTCGTGCCCGGGGGTTCGCATGGTGACGGCCAACGCCCGCCCGTCGACCCGCAACTCCAACGGCTCTTCGGCGGCGAGGGTCTCCAACCGCTCTCGGCGTCCGTCGTCGGTCACCCGCAACACCTGCTTGCGCACTGTCACCC
>JALZNB010000612.1 GCA_030857905.1 Actinomycetota bacterium | reverse complement strand
GTTGTTACAGGTGGCGGGCGTGGGCGAAGGCGCGCCAGGGCGTCGATCCCGATCCCGGGCGGGCTCCGGCCGCGCGTTGCGGGCCTCGACCAGTCAAGGCTCCGGCATCCACCTTGTCGGCACCATGACCGCGGCCGCGCCGCACCAACGCGAGCGTGGCCGCAGCGGTCCCGGCCTCGTCGTCCGCGCGGGCGACCTGCGGCGGCCGGTCCGTGAGGGACGCGAGAGCAACCTGGTGCTGTTCGTGGTCGACGCGTCCGGGTCGATGGCGGCTCGCGAGCGGATGTCCGCGGTGACCGGTGCGGTGATCTCGCTGCTGCGCGACGCCTATCAGCGCCGGGACAAGGTCGGCCTGATCACCTTTCGTGGCGCGGAAGCCGTGGTCGCGCTGCCGCCCACGTCATCGGTCGAGGCGGCCGTCGCCCGGCTTCGCGACCTGCGCACTGGCGGCCGCACACCGCTGGCCGACGGGCTCCTGCGCGCTCGGCACACGCTGGCTGTCGAGCGGTTACGCGATCCGCGTAGACGCGCGTTGCTGGTGTTGGTCACCGATGGGCGGGCCACGGTGGCGGTCGCGCGTGACGCGGTCGCCGACTCGCTCCGCGCGGCCTCGCTGATCGCGGCCGAAGGTACGGCCAGCGTTGTCGTCGACTGCGAGACCGGCCCGGTGCGACTGGGGTTGGCCAGCCGGATCGGCGTCGCGCTCGGGGCCACCAGCCTGCGCCTGGAAGAACTGTCCGCCGACACCGTTGCGGGAGTCGTCCGCGCGGCCCGCGCCGCCTAGCGGTCACCGCATGAGCGTCGGTCAGGTTCATCGGGCGAACACGTTGACACCACCGACGAATTCAGACGCATGACACCACTGCGGTAACCACACTGAAGGGAGTCCAGATGCCGCAAGGAAAACCGGCGGTCATCCCGCAGGACGGGCTCACCACCCGGCAACGCCGCAACCGGCCGTTGGTCGTCGTCCACACCGGTGAGATGAAGGGCAAGTCGACGGCGGCCTTCGGTCTGGCCCTGCGCGGCTGGAACCAGGGCTGGTCCATCGGCGTTTTCCAGTTCGTCAAGTCCGCGAAGTGGCGCGTCGGCGAGGAAAACGCGTTCCTGGCCTTGGGAAAGCTACACACCGACACCGGCGAGGGCGGCCCTGTCGAGTGGCACAAGATGGGCGCGGGCTGGTCATGGTCGCGCAAGCACGGCAGCGCGGACGACCACGCTGCCGCCGCCCGCGAGGGGTGGCGGGAGATCGCCCGCAGGCTCGCCACCCAAACCCACGACCTCTACGTCCTGGACGAGTTCACCTACCCGCTGAAGTGGGGCTGGATCTCCACCGACGAGGTCATCGATGTCCTGGCTAACCGCCCGGGTCACCAGCACGTCATCATCACCGGCCGCGACGCTCCGCAGGCCCTGATCGACGCGGCCGACCTGGTGACCCACATGACGAAGGTCAAGCATCCGATGGACTCCGGCCTCAAAGGACAAAAGGGCATCGAGTGGTAGCCAGAGTCGTCATCGCCGCACCCGGTTCAGGCAGCGGCAAGACCACCGTCGCGACCGGTCTGATGGCGGTCCTGCGCCGCCGGGGCCATCAGGTCGCGCCCTTCAAAGTGGGCCCCGACTACATCGACCCCGGCTATCACACACTCGCCGCGGGTCGACCCGGCCGTAACCTCGATCCGGTCCTGGTGGGTGAACACCGCATCCCGCCGCTGTTCCGCCACGGGGCACTGGGTGCGGACATCGCCGTCATCGAAGGCGTCATGGGTCTGTTCGACGGTCGCATCGGCCATCACGTCGAGGCGGGCGGCTTCGGGTCGACGGCACACGTCGCCGCCCTGATCGACGCGCCCGTCGTCCTGGTGGTCGACGCGCGTGGCCAGAGCACCAGTCTCGCCGCCGTCCTACACGGCTTCCGCTCCTATCGCCCCGGCGTGCGGCTGACCGGGGTGATCCTCAACCAGGTCGGCTCCGATCGGCACGAACAGGTCCTCCGCGACGCCGCCGAGGACGCGGGTCTGCCGGTGCTGGGCGCGGTTCGTCGCGCCGCGGATGTCGACGTCCCCGCCAGGCACCTCGGCCTGATCCCGGCCGCCGAGCACGGCGCCCCGGCGGTCCGCGCGGTCGAGGCGATGGCCGATCTCATGCAAGCCTCGCTGGACCTCGACGCCATCACCCGGTTGGCGAGGTCGGCGGCACCCGTCGACGGTCCGGTATGGACGGCCGCAGACGAGGTCCACCCAATATTCGCGACCTCATCGGCCATTCCCCCGACAATGCCGATGATCGCGATTTCATCGGCCGCTTCCCCGACAGTGCCGCTCATCGCCGTCGCGGGCGGTCCGGCCTTCACCTTCGGCTACGCCGAACACGTCGAACTTCTCCGGGCCGCAGGCGCCGAGGTGGCCGTTCTCGACCCGCTCCGCGACGACCGACTCCCGGCGGGAACCGCGGGTCTGGTCCTGCCCGGCGGTTTCCCGGAACGACACGCCGAAGCGTTGTCCGCGAACACGTCTCTGCGCACGGCGATAGCCCGCGCTCGCATCCCCATGCACGCGGAATGCGGTGGCCTGCTCTACCTGTCCACCGCACTTGACGGCCATCCGATGTGTGGTGTCCTGCCACTCGACGCCGAGATGACCCCGCGCCTCACCCTCGGCTACCGCGACGCCGTGGCCGTCACCGGCACTCCCTGGTACCCCGAGGGCACCCGCGTCACCGGCCACGAGTTCCACCGCACCCGAACCACACCCGCCAGTGGCCACGCGGCGGCCTGGGCCTGGCGTGACCACAACCGCACCACCCATCGCGAGGGTGTCGTCCAGAACCTTGTGCACGCCTCATATCTGCACACCCACCCGGCGGGCAATCCCGCCGCCGTCGCCGCCTTCGTCGCGGCCTGCGCGAGCGGGTCGGCCACCACGTCCCACGAGAGAAGGATGCCGTCCGCGACCTGACAGGAGGATTTCCGGACCGCACCAGCGGGAGTCCCGCCAGCACCCAAGCCCCCGATCAGTGAGTCCGGCAACCTGGCCTGCCGCAGGCGATCAGCACAGTAACCGGCACCAACGGCAACACGCAGATCGGCAACACGCAGATCGGGGCGATCGTCCCACCTTGGATTCGCGCTGTGTCGTAAGAGAAGCCGCACGCTCCACA
>JALZNB010000229.1 GCA_030857905.1 Actinomycetota bacterium | reverse complement strand
GGGTTCGCCGGTTCCGCTCCTGCCCCACGCCACAAAAAGAGGCGCGACCCGTCGACTTCGACGGACCGCGCCTCTTCGCATCACCCGCTACTGCGGGAAGACCACAACCCGACGACGCGGGTCCTCGCCTTCGCTCTCGCTGTGCACACCCTTGACCGAGGCGACCGCGTCGTGAACGACCTTGCGCTCGAAGGGGGTCATCGGTTGGAGCCGGACACGTTCGCCGCTGGAGATCACCTTCTGCGCCGTGGCCTGGCCGAGGTCGCGCAGTTCCGCGCGACGGTCGGAGCGCCAGCCCGCCACGTCCAGCATGAGTCTGCTGCGGACGCCGGTCTCCTGCTGCACCGCGAGCCGGGTCAGCTCCTGGAGGGCTTCGAGCACGGTGCCCCTCGGGCCGACCAGCTTCTCCAGATCCTCACCGCCGTCGATGCTGACGACCGCGCGGCTCGCCTCGACGTCGAGGTCGATGTCGCCGTCGTAGTCGAGGATGTCGAGCAGGCGCTCAAGGTAGTCGCCCGCGATGTCGCCCTCCTGGACCAACAGGTCCTCGGCGGAGCTGGGGGAGCGGTCACCGCCCTCCTCGGTTCGCTCGTCCTTGTTCTCCACCTCGACGGCGGCCTTCTCGGACTCCTGCACCGTTTCCGGCACCGTTTCTCCTCTCCAGGTCGGCGAGTCGCCTCAGCGGTTCTTCCGGCCTGACTTCTTGCTACGGGATCGGTCTGAGCTCAGACCGGGAATCTCGGTGCCACTGGCCTTGCCGTTCGCCGTGGGCTTCGCGGTGCCGGGCTTGGTCGTGCCCGCGCTCGGCTTCGCGGTGCCCGTGGTCTTCGGCGTGCCGTTCGACTTCGGAGCGTCCGTCGACTTCTGGACGGTGGACTCGGCGTCGTCGGTGGTGTCGGCATCGACGGGGGAGTCGGCGTCAGCTGGCTTGACGGGTGCGATCCGCTTCTTCGTCTGAGCGGGCTTCACGCCCGGCTTCGGCGCCGCGGTGTTGCGCTTCTCGAGGACGACGGCCTTCTGCTCGGCTTCCTCGGCATCGATCTTGCGGTAGACGATGTGCTGCTGCGCCAAGGTCCAGCTGTTGTTGCTGAGCCAGTAGAGGAGCAGACCGATCGGGAAGAAGAGACCACCGACGAGCACACCCACCGGGAAGATGTAGAGGGTCAGCTTGTTCATGATCGCTGTCTGCTGGGTGGCCGACTCCGGGTTCTGCCTGGCCACCGAGTGCCGCGCGGTGAGGTGCGTCAGCGCACTCGCCAGGATCATCAGCGGGACGGCGACGAGGATGACCGAGCCGCGGTCGACACCGAAGCGCGCCAACTCCGCGCCCGGCTCGGTGATCCAGTTGCCCAGCCGGGCCCCGAACAGGTCGGCGGCGAGATAGGAACTGACGCCGCGCTCGTCGAAGAAGTAGTTCTCGGTGGGGCTGTTGCCGAACGAACGCAGCACGTGGAACAGACCGAGGAACACCGGGATCTGCAGCAGCATCGGCAGACAGCCGCCCAGCGGGTTGACCCCGTGCTGGGACTGAAGCTTCTGCATCTCCTGCGCGAGCTTCTGCTTGTCGTTCGCGTACTTCTTCTGCAGCTTCTTGATCTCCGGGGCGAACTCCTGCATCTTCCGCATGGAGCGCACCTGCTTGACCATGGGCTTGTACATGATCGCGCGCAGGGTGAAGACCAGGAACACGATGCCCAGGGCCCAGGAGATCGCACTGGCCTCACCGAAAAGGTGGCCGAAGACCCAGTGCCAACACCAGAGGATGAAGGACACCGGGTAGTAGATGAAATCGAGCACTGACTACTCCTCGGCAACGATCGGGTCGGCCGGGCTCGTCATCCCGGTCTCGGACTTGGACTTTCGCGGTGGCACAGGGTCCAGCCCACCAGGGTGCCACGGACCGCAGCGCAGCAACCGACGCAGTGCGAGCCACGAACCCCGGACCGCGCCGTGCGCGGTCAACGCCTCGGTCGCGTACGCACTGCAACTCGGATAGAACCGGCACGCGGGCGGTAGCACCGGCGAGATCCACCGACGGTAGATCCCCACCGGGAAGAGCAGCACCTTGGCCGCCACACCTGGACGCGCGGCTGACTCGCGGTCGTGCACCGCGGTCGCTTTCGTCACGCCCCACCGCCATCATCGGCCTTGCCAGATCCACTGTTGTCAGAGTCACCTGTGGCGCAGTCGTCGCTCACGACCAGGCGCAGCCTGCGCAACGCGGCGTCGAAATCCTGGCCGAGCTCCGCGCTGCTCGCCGTCGCGGCCTGCGGCAACGCTCGAACGACCAACGTGGCGCCGGGCGGGAGAGTTCCGAGCCGCTCGCGGGCCACGTGGCGCAACCGTCGAGCGACGCGGTGCCGGACGACCGCGTTGCCCACTGCCTTACTGACGACAAAGCCGACCCTCGGTGTCGCACGAGGGTCGGCTTGAGTCGATGCCCGCTCCACCCGAGGTGCCAGGGCATGCACCACGAGACGGGGACGTCCCGCGCGGCGACCTTTTCTCGTCACCGCGCGGAAGTCCGCGCTGCTGGTCAGCCTGGCGGCCGCGGGTAGCACGGCGCGGACGTGGGTTAGGCCGACAGCTTGTCGCGGCCCCTGCGGCGGCGGGCGGCGACGATCGCGCGGCCCGCGCGAGTCCGCATGCGCAGACGGAAGCCGTGGGTCTTGGCCCTACGGCGGTTGTTCGGCTGGAAGGTGCGCTTGCTCACGGCTCGTTCTCCCGGTACTTGCAGGCCGGTCGGTTCCGGCCTCGTGGTCTAACAGGTCTGCCGCCCCCCGGCGGTCCAGTGACGAGGCGATCTCGCGCGGCGACCACACCGATGGGCACGCAGAAATCGCCCGCCGCAAGCGGGAGACCTTATGAGGGTACGCAGTGGCCTGATCTGCCCAAAATCGGGGTACCGCCCACCCCAGCCGTGCGTGTTGGCGGGGCTGGTCGAGACCCCGCCCCACAAGACAACCTGTGAGAACCCTCGACTCTGGCTCCCCGATCGGCTGGACGGAAACTGGGAGCCCTGCTGAGCCGTCGACGCCTGGTCACTGAGTACCGTAAACACCCCGACGGGTTTTCTCTCCGGTTCGCCGTACCTTCGTGCACAGTTGTGGACAACCCTGTGGATGCCCGTTTGACGGCACCCATCGGTCGGGACAGCCTTACCTATCCGAAGCCGACGAGGGGAGGGGAGCGGCCACCGATGACCGAACACCAGATGAATCTCGGTGTGGTGTGGGAACAGGTCGTGCGGGAGTTGTCCGCGGGCACCCTGTCGCCCTCACAACGCGCGTGGATGCGGATGACCAGGCCGATCGGCCTGCTCGACGGGACCGCCCTGCTCTCGGCGCCGAGCGATTTCGCCAAGGAGGCGATCGAGCGCGCGCTGCGCGAGCCGATCACCGCCGCGCTCTCCCGCAGGCTGGGCCGGGTGGTGTCCCTGGCGGTCAAGGTCGACGCCGCGCCCGCCGCGCCGAAGGTCCCGCCGATCGTGCCCGTCGCCGACCCGATGATCGACCACAATCTCGTCGACCACAGCCTCATTGATCACAGCCTGATCGACCGCGGCCTGATCGATCACCATGTCGACCCGTCGGTCATGGCGGGCGTCGACCAGCCCATGACGATGGCGGGCCCGCAGTTCGGCGGCCCGGCCAAGCCGGGGGACACCTTCGAAGACGACGGCGAAGAGGTCGACGAGGAAGGCGACGCGCTCGCCGCGGTGCACGAGATCTGGCCGACTTTCACCGGTCAACGACCGACCAGCGGCCAGCCCTTCACCGCGCCCGCGCAGCCGCAGACGTCGAAGACCAGGCTGAACGAGAAGTACACCTTCGACACCTTCGTGATCGGCGCGTCCAACCGCTTCGCCCACGCGGCGTCCGTGGCGGTCGCCGAAGCGCCCGCCCGCGCGTACAACCCGCTGTTCATCTGGGGCGAGTCCGGGTTGGGCAAGACGCACCTGCTGCACGCGGTCGGGCACTACGCCCAGCGGCTGTTCCCCGGCATGCGGGTGCGCTACGTCTCCACCGAGGAATTCACCAACGACTTCATCAACTCGCTGCGCGACGACCGGAAAGTCGCCTTCCAGCGGCGCTACCGCGACATCGACGTGCTGCTGGTCGACGACATCCAGTTCCTTGAGGGCAAGGAAGGAACTCAGGAGGAGTTCTTCCACACCTTCAACACCCTGCACAACGCGAACAAGCAGATCGTGGTCTCCTCCGACCGGCCGCCCAAGCGGCTGGAGACGCTGGAAGACCGACTGCGCACCCGCTTCGAGTGGGGTCTGATCACCGACATCCAGCCGCCTGAGCTGGAGACGCGCATCGCCATCCTGCGCAAGAAGGCCGCGCAGGACCGGCTCGCCGCGCCCGCCGAGGTCCTGGAGTTCATCGCGGCCAGGGTCGAGGCGAACATCCGCGAGCTGGAGGGCGCGCTGATCCGGGTCACCGCGTTCGCGTCGTTGAACCGCCAGCCGGTCGACGTCAGTCTCGCCGAGATCGTGCTGCGCGACCTCATCCCCGACTCGCAGGCCCCGGAGATCAGCGCCCCCACGATCATGGCGGTGACCGCGGAGTACTTCGGCGTCTCGATGGACGACCTGTGCGGCCCCGGCAAGACGAAAGCGCTTGCCCAGGCCAGACAGATCTCCATGTATCTGTGTCGTGAGCTGACGGACCTCTCGCTGCCCAAGATCGGCCAGACCTTCGGCGGGCGCGATCACACCACGGTCATGCACGCCGACAAGAAGATCCGCAAGGAGATGGCGGAGCGCCGCCGCATCTACGACCAGGTCCAGGAGTTGACCTCGCGCATCAAGCAGCGCGCCCGCGCCTGACCTGAACACCTCCCGCCCGAGGTGTCCTCGGGCGGCTCCGAATACGGCATCCCGGCGTATCCGCGGCTCAGGCGATTCGGACGGCGGCCCGATCCGGTTCCGCGCCGCTGTCGGCCGGCCACGGTGTGAGATCCAGCCGCCGTGCGCGATACTTTTCTGAGGGTGTGGGCAGTCGCCCCGGTCGCCGCTGAACAATCAACTTCACGCGTCCGCCGCATGTCCCCACACCTGCCCGGCGGTCGCTTGTTCTCCGGCCGTGTCAACCTCCACCACCGCGAAACTCGCGTCATGACGTGCCAGTGAGACCCGCTGCGGCTCGCCTCGCGCCCGGTCGCGAAAGCCGCCGCACCTTACTTCTTTATTGCCGCTGTGGGGGGTCGACCTCGGGCGGCTTGGGACTCGGTTTCGGGTCTGGACGGCGGGCGGGCGGGCGGGCCTCGACCGCCCGCCGCGCGGCCGAGTGCCACACTTTCTTCAGCGTTCCGGCGTCGCCACAGAGCGCGGCCGGGCGGGTGTCGCCACCCCGCCGACCGCCGCCGCGCGCAGACTTTATTGCCGATGGGGACGGCCGATCGGGCTCTCAGAAAAGTCCGGCGATGGCCCGCCGGGGCGCGGACGTGACCCCGTTCGGGCGAATTTCGGCGTTGAGGGCCGTCGTCCACACACCCAAAAAGTTCACAAACGCGTGGCCTGCGTCACCGATACCGGGGTCTTGGCCTGTGGACAACCCTGTGGGTGGCGGAGGGCCGGCCTGTGGGTGGTTGGGCCCAAATCTGGGGATGGTTCTGTGGACAACTTGCTCGACATGTGGACAGTGAGGAACGTTCCCAAAACCATCCACCGACGGCCCGAGTTGTCCACCGGTCCACCCACAGGTCCACCCACAGGGTGTCGCCTACTCTCACCTGCGAAAACGAGGGTTATCCACACAATCCACAGGACCTATTACTGTCACTGTCTTTTTCACTTCTTCAAGGGAAAAAAACTTTAAAACAGGGGACGGCCAAATCTGGGGACAGCTTGCCCACGGCGGTGGACGAGACCCGCCTCGGCGCCGAAGCCCCGGATGACGGGACCGCCGATCACGCTCTACGGTTGGGCCCTACAGCGTGGACAGCTCGACGGTTCCACCTCGCACGATCGGTGCGGGGTGATCGCGGCGAGCCTGGAAAGGAATCCCATGAAGATCCGCGTCGAGCGCGACAGCCTCGCCGACGCCGTCGCCTGGGTCGCGCGCAGCCTCCCGTCCCGGCCGCCGGTCCCCGTCCTTGGCGGGGTTCTGCTCGATGCCGGGTCCACCGACGGCTCAGAAGGACTCACCGTCTCCGGCTTCGACTACGAGGTCTCGGCGACGGTGGGAATCTCCGCGACGGTCGCCGACGGCGGCCGCACCCTGGTCTCCGGCAGATTGCTCGCGGACATCACCAAGTCGTTGCCCGCCCAACCCGTCGAGATCTCGGTCGACGGCTCCCGGGTGGCGATCACCTGCGGCAGCGCCAAGTTCAGCCTGCCGACCATGCCGGTCGAGGACTACCCGACGCTGCCATCGATGCCGCAGCACGCGGGCGAGGTCGCGGGCGAGGTCTTCGGCCAGGCGGTGAGCCAGGTCGCGGTCGCGGCTGGCAAGGACGACACCTTGCCGATGTTGACCGGCGTCCGGGTCGAGATCACCGGCGACAAGCTCACCCTCGTGGCCACCGACCGCTTCCGGCTGGCGATGCGCGAGTTCGAATGGAAGCCATCCGGTGACGTCGAGGACGCCGCGGTGCTCGTCCCGGCGCGAACGATGGCCGAGGCGGCCAAGGCGCTCGGCAGCTCCGGTCGCACGGTCGAACTCGCCCTCTCCTCCGGTGAAGGGTTGCTCGGTCTGTCCGGATCCGGTCGGCGGACGACGAGCCGACTGCTCGACGCCGAGTTCCCGCGCTACCGGCAACTGCTCCCCTCCGAGCAGACCTCCAGCGCGATCATCGGCGTGGCACCACTGGTCGAGGCGATCAAGCGAGTGTCGCTGGTCGCCGACCGGGGAACCCAGGTGCGACTCGAGTTCACCGACGGCGGGCTACGACTGTCCGCCGGTGGCGACGACGAGGGCAGCGCCGAGGAAGAACTGCCGGTCGAGTTCACCGGCGAGCCGGTCACGATCGCGTTCAACCCCGGCTACCTGCAGGACGGCCTCGCCGCACTGCACACCGACCGGGCCGAACTGTCCTTCACCACCCCGAACCGTCCGGCGCTCATCAAGCCGGTCGGCGAGGACGGCGAAGTCGCGCCCGGTTATCTCTACCTGCTCATGCCGGTCCGCCTCCCGGGCTGACCGGACCATCCCGCGAGA
Source organism: Actinomycetota bacterium (assembly GCA_030857905.1). GTDB lineage: Bacteria > Actinomycetota > Actinomycetes > Mycobacteriales > Pseudonocardiaceae > Actinokineospora. The sequence continues at coordinate 11,515 of JALZNB010000229.1, read as the reverse complement.
GGACCTCGATCGTGCAGCTCGGACTCGTCGGCCTTGGCAAAATGGGCTTCAACATGCGTGAGCGGTTGCGTGCGGCAGGCCATGACGTTGTCGGCTACGACCGCAACGCCGAGGTCAGCGACACCGCCTCGCTCGCCGATCTGGTCGGCGCGCTCGAAGCACCGCGCGTGGTGTGGGTGATGGTGCCCTCCGGCGACCCGACCAGGAAGACCATCGAAGACCTCGGCGAGCTGTTGGCCGAGGGCGACCTCGTCATCGAGGGCGGCAACTCGCGCTACACCGACGACAAGGTCAACGCCGAGCTGTTGGCGAAGACCGGTGTCGGCTACCTCGACTGCGGGGTGTCCGGTGGCGTGTGGGGCAAGGAGAACGGCTACGGCCTGATGGTCGGCGGCGACGCGGCCGACGTCGAACGGGCGTTGCCGATCTTCGACTCGCTGCGTCCCGAGGGGCCGCGCGAGGAAGGCTTCGCCCATGCGGGCAAGGTCGGCGCCGGTCACTTCGCGAAGATGGTGCACAACGGCATCGAGTATGGCCTCATGCAGGCCTACGCCGAGGGCTACGAGTTGCTCACCGCCGCGAACGAGGTCACCGACGTGCCCGCCGTGCTCAAGGCGTGGACCAGGGGCACGGTCGTTCGGTCGTGGCTGCTCGACCTGCTGGTCAAGGCCCTTGACGAGGACCCGGGACTGGCCGAGCTGACCGGGTACGTCGAGGATTCCGGCGAGGGCAGGTGGACCGTCGAAGAGGCGATCAACCACGCGGTGCCCGCACCGGTGATCTCGGCCGCGCTGTTCGCCCGGTTCGCCTCGCGCCAGGACGACTCGCCCGCGATGAAGGCGGTCTCGGCGCTGCGCAACCAGTTCGGTGGGCACGCGGTGACCAAGGCAGGCCCCACGTCCGGGTCCGGCGAAGTGAAGTAGTGCACGTCCGGCACCTACAGGTGGTCGACTTCCGGTCCTGGGAGCTGGCCGACCTGGAGCTTGAGCCGGGGCCCGCGGTGTTGATCGGCGCGAATGGCCAGGGCAAGACCAACCTGATCGAGGCACTCGGCTACGTGGCGACGCTCGCCTCGCACCGGGTCGCCTCCGACGCGCCGCTCGTCCGGCACGGCCGGTCCAAGGCCATCGTGCGGTGCGCGGTGGTCAACGACGGCCGTGAGCTGACGGTCGAGTTGGAGATCGGCTCGGGCAAGGCGAACCGGGCGCGGATCAACCGCGGGCCGGTCCCTCGGACCAGGGACGTGCTCGGCATCTTGCGCTCCGTGCTGTTCGCGCCCGAGGACTTGGCGCTCGTGCGCGGCGACCCGAGCGAGCGGCGCCGTTTCCTCGACGAACTCCTCGTCTTGCGCGCACCGCGTTACGCGGGTGTGCGCGCGGACTACGAAAAGGTTCTGCGCCAACGCAATGCGCTACTCAAGAGCGCGTCAGCCAACCGACGGGCGCGGCGGGCGGACCCGGAGGCGTTGAGCACCCTCGACGTGTGGGACGGCCACCTCGCCGCGGTCGGCGCCCAGTTGCTCGCCGCTCGCCTCGATCTGGTCGCCGACCTGGCGCCGCTGGTCGCGCAGGCGTACGCCGGGGTGGCGCCGGAGTCGAGTCCGGTCGAGGTGATCTACCGGGCGGGTATCGCCGACACGCTGCCCGCCGGGTACGGGACCACCGACGGTGAGCGCGCGGACATCGAGGTGGTCGCCGACGCCTTGCTCGCGGCGATGGTCGCGCGGCGCGACGCCGAGTTGGAGCGCGGTGTCAGTCTCGTCGGACCGCATCGCGACGAGATGGAACTGATACTCGGTCCGGCACAGGCGAAGGGGTACGCCAGTCACGGCGAGTCGTGGTCGTTCGCGCTCGCGCTGCGGCTGGCTTCCTACGAACTGTTGCGTGCCGAGGGCAGCGAACCGGTGCTCGTGCTCGACGACGTGTTCGCCGAACTCGACCGGCGTCGGCGAGCGCGACTCGCCGAGGTGGCCGTGCACGCCGAACAGGTCCTGGTGACGGCCGCGGTGGAGGAAGACGTCCCCGGTGAGTTGGCCGGGGCGCACTACTCGGTGGCTGACGGGGAGGTGCGGCGTGTCTGAGTCGGGGCAGTCGGACGACCTGTTCGGGGGGTCCGTCGGGCCAGATCGGCGGCAACCCTCAGTAACCAGAAAAAGTGTGACGCGTTCCACGCCTGGGGACAACCCTGTGGATAGTGTGGATAACGCGGTGACTGTGCGCCCGTTCGGCCGCCAAGAGTCTGCCGATTCCGGTAATCGATCCACACCGCAGGGTGAAAATCCCCAGGGACCAGCCGCAGCCGCTACGGACAGTGACGCGGCTCCGTTGCGTGGATCGGACCTCGCCCGGGCGGCACTCGACGCGGCGCGGAAGTCGGCGCGCGGCAAACCGCGCCATGTTCCACGTGGAACCATCACCGGTGGCCGACGACGACGGCGCTGGTCCGGCGCCACCGCGGACGACCGCGACCCGCAGCCACTCGGGCGGCTCGCCTCCCGGATCGCCGCCGATCGCGGCTGGCAGGAAAAGCTCGCCGTGGGCCAGGTTTTCAACAGGTGGACCGCGCTCGTCGGTTCTGAGCTGGCCGAACACGCACGGCCGATCGAACTCAAGGACGGCGAGTTGACCGTTCAAGCCGAGTCGACCGCCTGGGCCACCCAGCTGCGGTTGCTCCAGCGGCAACTGTTGGTCAAGATCGCCGCAGGGGTCGGTTCCGGTGTGGTCACGAAGCTCAAGGTGCAGGGGCCGAGCGCGCCGAGTTGGCGGTACGGGCCGAGGCATGTGTCCGGTCGCGGTCCACGAGACACCTACGGCTGACCGTCGCGCGTCGAGATCGCCGGGTTGGCGTCCCTACTCGCGCTGACTTTAATCCGCCCCTCTGTGAGCGTGCCAGGGGTGTCCTTGGCCCGCTTCTGGGCGACCGCACCAGTAGTATGTAGCCAGGGGTGCGTGTTGGGCCTCTCGGGACCGCCCGAGTTGACCGTCCGCGCACACCCCGCAGTCGACCGACGCAAGAGGAGACACCGGGAACGTGACAGCCAACAAGCAGGAAAACTCGTACGGCGCTGGCTCGATCTCGGTTCTGAAGGGGCTGGAGGCAGTCCGGCTCCGTCCAGGCATGTACATCGGTTCCACCGGTGAACGCGGACTGCACCACCTTATCTGGGAAGTGGTCGACAACTCCGTCGACGAGGCGATGGCCGGGCACGCGACCAAGGTCGAGGTCACCCTGCTCGCCGACGGCGGCGTCCGCGTCGTCGACGACGGCCGAGGCATCCCGGTCGACGAGCACCCGGAGGAGAAGCGCTCCACCCTTGAGGTCGTCATGACGATCCTGCACGCGGGCGGCAAGTTCGACAGCGACAGCTACGCCGTGTCCGGCGGTCTGCACGGCGTCGGCATCTCCGTGGTCAACGCGCTCTCGCACCGGCTCGACGCCGAGATCAAGCGCGACGGCCACATGTGGCGCCAGACCTACCAGGACTCCAAGCCGGTCGCCCCGGTCGAGCAGGTCTCCGCGACGCGGGAAACCGGCACCATGATCACCTTCTGGGCCGACCCGACGATCTTCGAGACCGTCGAGTACAACGCCGAGACCGTCGCCCGCCGCCTGCAGGAGATGGCGTTCCTCAACAAGGGCCTCACGATCGTCCTGCGCGACGAGCGGGTCACCGACGAGGAGACCGAGGCCGACGCCTCCGGTGTCGCGGCCAGGGTCAAGGAACGCACCTACTGCTACCCGGGTGGGCTCGAGGACTTCGTCAAGCACATCAACCACACCCGCGACGCGGTCCACCGCAACGTCATCGCCTTCGAGGCCAAGGGCAAGGGCATCGAGGTCGAGGTCGCGATGCAGTGGAACACCGGCTACAGCGAGTCGGTCTACACCTTCGCCAACACGATCAACACCCCCGAGGGCGGCACGCACGAGGAGGGTTTCCGCGCCGCGCTGACCCGGGTGGTCAACGTGTACGCGCGCGACAAGAAGCTCCTCAAAGAAAAGGACGTCAACCTCAGCGGCGACGACGTGCGCGAGGGGCTGGCCGCGATCGTGTCGATCAAACTGGCCGAGCCGCAGTTCGAGGGCCAGACCAAGCAGAAGCTCGGCAACACCGAGGCGAAGACGTTCGTGCAGACCACCTGCAACGAATGGCTGGCCGACTGGTTCGAGCGCAACCCCACCGAGGCGCGCACGATCGTGACCAAGGCGGTGTCCTCGGCGCAGGCGCGGATGGCCGCGCGCAAGGCCCGCGAGCTGGTCCGCCGCAAGGGCGCCCTCGACATCGGCGGCCTGCCGGGCAAGCTCAAGGACTGCCGCTCGACCAACCCCGAGGAATGCGAGCTCTACATCGTCGAGGGTGACTCCGCGGGCGGGTCGGCCAAGGAAGGTCGCGAGTCGCGGTTCCAGGCGATCCTGCCGATCCGCGGCAAGATCATCAACGTGGAGAAGGCCCGCATCGACCGGGTGCTGAAGAACACCGAGGTGCAGAGCCTGATCACCGCGCTGGGCACCGGCATCCAGGAGGACTTCGACCTCAGCAAGCTGCGCTACCACAAGATCGTGCTGATGGCCGACGCCGACGTCGACGGCCAGCACATCCGCACGCTGCTGCTGACCCTGCTGTTCCGCTTCATGCGCCCCCTGGTCGAAGCGGGCCACGTCTACCTCGCGTGCCCGCCGCTCTACAAGATCAAATGGCAGCGCACCGAACCCGAGTTCGCCTACTCCGACCGCGAACGCGACGGCGTCATCGCCGAAGGGCTCGCCGCGGGCAAGAAGATGAACCGCGAAGACGGCATCCAGCGCTACAAGGGCCTGGGCGAGATGAACGCCGCCGAGCTGTGGGACACCACCATGGACCCGGCCCACCGCCTCCTGCTCCAGGTCACCTTGGACGACGCGGCGACCGCGGACGAGCTGTTCAGCGTGCTGATGGGCGAGGACGTCGAAGCCAGGCGCTCGTTCATCACCCGCAACGCCAAGGACGTCCGTTTCCTGGACGTGTAGTGGTCCCCGACAACAAGACGGCAGATCCAGTCAAGACGGAAGAAGCATCGTGACCGAGACGACCTTGCCACCGGAAGGCGACCGCATCGAGCCGGTCGACATCCAGCACGAGATGCAGCGCTCGTACATCGACTACGCCATGAGCGTCATCGTCAGCCGAGCGCTGCCCGACGTCCGCGACGGCCTCAAGCCGGTGCACCGCCGGGTCCTGTACTCGATGTTCGACACCGGCCTGCGCCCGGACCGCAGCTACGTCAAGTGCTCCCGCGTCGTCGGCGACGTCATGGGCAACTACCACCCCCACGGCGACTCCTCGATCTACGACGCCCTCGTGCGCCTGGCCCAGCCGTGGTCGATGCGCAACCCACTCGTCGACGGCCAGGGCAACTTCGGCTCTCCGGGCAACGATCCTGCTGCCGCGATGCGCTACTGCCTGTCACATGATAGTCACGTTAAGCTATCAAACGGTACCACGGTCCGGATCGGGCAGATCGTGCCCGAGGCGCAGCCGAACAGCGACAATCCGATCGACCTCAAGGTGCTCGACCAGCACGGCAACCCGGTTCGGGCTTCCATGCTGTTCCACTCTGGCGAGCACGAGACGCTCAAGCTCACCACCCGGGAGGGCTACGAGCTGACCGGCACACACAACCACCCGGTGCTGTGTCTGGTGAGTGTGTTGGGCGTGCCGACCTTGCTGTGGAAACTCCTTGAAGAGATCCAGCCAGGCGACCGGGTCGCCATGCAGCGCACCACCGTCGATGAGACCGATTTCCCGCTGGTCAAGGACTACGCGGCGGCTATCTTGGCAGGCGCGTTCGTCAGTGAAGGCTTCATCTCGGAGAACCGAGCGGGCTTCAACAACATCGACAAGTCTTTCTTCGACTACGTGGTGACCGCCTATGACGCCGTGGTTGGTGGGCCGCGCTATGTGTCGTCTCGAACGATCGCCTCTGGATCGCTGCTGCATGAACTCGACATTCAGAATCTGACCGCACTTCGGGCCAGTGTGTTGGGTGACAGCGTCGGACACCGCAGCGCAGCCAAACGCGTCCCGGACTTCGTATGGCAGGGCGGCCCGACCATCAAACGGGCGTTCCTCAGTTCGTTGTTCACCGGTGATGGCTCTTGCTCGGCGTTGCCGCGCAACACCGTTCAGATCTCTTGCTCGACTCGCAGCGCCCAGCTCGCGCAGGATGTTCAGCAGCTTCTGTTGGAGTTCGGCGTCGTCAGCAAGCAGGTCAAATACGACGGCGGCGAGTTCAAGGTCGTCATCACCAACCGCCGGGACGCGCGGCTGTTCATGACCAACGTTGGTTTCCTGCAGGCGAAGCAGGACAAGTTGGTCGCCATCCTCGACGGAGTGCCGACCGAGAGCCGCTCGATGTCGAGCGACCATGTCCCGTTCGTGGGTGACTACATCCGGGCGAACGGCGCGTCGAGGGGGACCGAGCGCGATTGGCTGCGTCGGCACAACGTCGACCGGATCGAGCGTTGGGAGACCCGGCGCGACGAGATCGCCGAGCGGATCACCAACACCGAAGTGCTCGACGTGGTCGAACCGTTGGTCGACGGGCGTTTCTACTACGCCGAGGTCAAGGCCGTCACGGATGCGGGCGTGCAGCCCGTCTACAGCCTGCGGGTCGACACGGACGACCACGCGTTCATCACCAACGGGTTCGTCAGCCACAACACCGAGGCGCGGTTGACGCCGTTGGCCATGGAGATGTTGCGGGACATCGGCGAGGACACCGTCGACTTCTCCTCCAACTACGACGGCAAGACCGAAGAGCCCGATGTCCTGCCCGCGCGTATCCCGAACTTGTTGGTCAACGGCGGTAGTGGCATCGCCGTCGGCATGGCGACGAACATTCCGCCGCACAACCTGCGCGAGGTCGCCGACGGGGTCGTCTGGGCGCTGGACAATCCGGAAGCGTCCGAGGACGAGACGCTCGCCGCGCTGTTGTTGCGGATCAAGGGGCCGGACTTCCCGACCAAGGCGCTCATCCTCGGTACCCAGGGCATCGAGGACGCTTACCGCACCGGTCGTGGTTCGGTGCGGATGCGCGCGGTGGTCGAGGTCGAGGAAGACGCCAAGGGGCGGACGATCCTGGTTGTCACCGAGCTGCCGTACCAGGTCAACCCGGACAACCTGATCGAGAACATGGCGCAGTTGGTGCGCGATGCGAAGTTGACCGGGATCTCCGAGATCGCCGACGAGTCCAACAACCGCGGCGGCATGCGGATCGTGATCACGCTGAAGCGGGACGCGATCGCCAAGGTGGTGCTGAACAACCTGTTCAAGCACACCCAGTTGCAGCACAACTTCGGCGTGAACATGCTGGCGTTGGTCGACCAGGTGCCGCGCACGCTGCGGCTCGACCAGATCATTCGGCACTACGTCAAGCACCAGGTCGAGGTCATCGTTCGGCGTACCCGCTATCGGCTGCGCAAAGCCGAGGAGCGCGCCCACATCCTGCGCGGTTACGTCAAGGCGCTGGACGCGCTGGACGAGGTCATCGCGCTGATTCGGCGGTCGCCGTCCGCGGATGAGGCCAAGACCGGGCTGATCTCGCTGCTTGGCGTCGACGAGATCCAGGCCACCGCGATCCTGGAGTTGCAGCTTCGCCGTCTCGCCGCGCTGGAGCGTCAGAAGATCATCGACGAGCTCGGTGACATCGAGCGGATCATCGCCGACCTCAACGCCATCCTGGCCAGCCCGGAACGGCAGCGGCAGATCATCCGCGACGAGCTGATGGAGATCGTCGACAAGCACGGCAACGACCGCCGGACGCGCATCCTGCCGTTCGACGGCGAGGTGTCGGTCGAAGACCTCATCGCGGTCGAGGATGTCGTCGTCACCATCACCCGTACCGGGTACGCGAAGCGCACCAAGACCGATCTGTACCGGGCGCAGAAGCGCGGCGGCAAGGGTGTCCAAGGCGCGGTCTTGAAGCAGGACGACCTCGTCGCGCACTTCTTCGTCTGCTCGACGCACGACTGGATCTTGTTCTTCACGAACAAGGGCCGCGTCTACCGCGCGAAGGCCTATGAGCTGCCGGAGGCGAACCGCGCGGCGCGTGGCCAGCACGTGGCCAACCTGCTGGCCTTCCAGCCCGACGAGCAGATCGCCCAGGTCATCCAGATCAAGGACTACGGCGTCACGCCGTACCTGGTGCTCGCCACCCGCGAAGGGTTGGTGAAGAAGTCGAAGTTGTCCGACTTCGACAGCAACCGGGCGGGGGGTCTGATCGGCATCAACCTTCGTGAGGACGACGAACTCGTCGGCGCGGTCCTCTGCGCCGCCGAGGACGACCTGCTCCTGGTGTCCGGCGGCGGCCAGTCCATCCGCTTCCACGCCACCGACGAGGCGCTGCGCCCGATGGGTCGCGCCACCTCCGGCGTCCTCGGCATGCGCTTCAAGCCAGGCGACGAACTGTTGACCCTCGGTGTCGTGCGGGAAGGCACGTTCGTGTTGGTCGCCACCGACGGCGGGTACGCCAAGCGCACGGCCATGGAGGATTACTCGGTTCAGGGCCGCGGCGGCAAGGGCGTGCTCACCATCCAGCACGACAGCAGGCGTGGCAGGCTGGTGGGAGCTTTGATCGTCGACATCGACGACGAGCTCTACGCGATCACCTCGACCGGTGGTGTCATCCGCACCACCGCCAAGGAGGTCCGCAAGGCGGGTCGACAGACCAAGGGCGTCCGGTTGATGAACCTGGGCGAAGGGACCACCCTGGTAGCCATCGCGCGTAGCGCGGAGGGAGTGGTCGACCCCGCCGACGAGATCGCCGAGACCGTCGAGACAGACCTGGCCGAAGGTGAGATCGTCGACCAGGCGGTCGAGCCGGAGCCCACGGTAGACGAGGCCGAGCAAGAGACGACCGAGTAAATGACGGCCGACTCAAGATGACCGAGTAAGAACGAAACCGCGCAGACGTAGAGGATCCGCTCGTGACATCACCCGACAAGCCGGACACCACCGGATCCGAGCCCGCGCAGTCGTCCGAGCGGACTTCGGTCATCGCCGCGACGAACAAGGCGGAACCGGACGATCCCGCGGCGGAGGGAGCGGACAACGGGGGCACGACCCCACCATGGCAACGCGTCACCCCCGACGACGCCGACGCCGACACCGTGAAGGTCGAGGCGCCGAAGACCCCGGAAGCCGCCACAGATCAACCGGAGTGGCCCACGGAAACACCCGCGCCGATCGAGAGCTCCGTCGGAACCCTCGACGACGCGACCGTCTCCGTGGAACGCCCGGTGATCCCCGGCAGCGCCGCGCCAGGGATCTTCGGCGACACATCACAGACACCCCCGCGGGCCTCGGTGAGCCTCGACGGCACCGGAACCCCGCGCAGCGCGGCCGCACCCAGCAGCGCACTCCGCCGCCCCGGCCGCGGCCCGCGCCGAGCGAACCTGCAAGTGAAACGCTTCGACCCGTGGTCGGTGCTCAAACTGTCCCTGGTACTCGGCGTCGCACTGTTCTTCGTGTGGCTCGTCGCCGTCGGAGCCCTCTACGCGGTCCTCGACGGCATGGGCGTATGGGACAAACTGAACGGCATCTCCAGCGAACTCCTCACCGCCAACGCCGACGGTGGCAACACCGGCCCGTTGATCAGCGCGGGCCGAGTATTCGGCATCGCGGCCATCATCGGCGCCATCAACATCGTCCTGTTGAGCGCACTGGCCACAGTCGGCGCGTTCGTCTACAACGTTTCGGCTGATCTTGCCGGTGGTCTGGAGGTCACCCTCGCCGAACGCGAGTAGACGGGGATACCGGTTTTGGAACGCGAGGGGGCCTGCGGTAACCTTCTCGCGTTCCACGGGCCTATAGCTCAGGCGGTTAGAGCACTTCGCTGATAACGAAGGGGTCGGAGGTTCAAGTCCTCCTAGGCCCACGGTCGACTGGGGCGACTCTGCTTGCTGGAAAGCGCAAGCGGGAGTCGCCCTTCGTCGTTTCTGGGGGCCGAGCCCCCAGACCCCATGGTGCGGTACGTGGCCGAACCAGCGGGGTTCGCCGGGCTTCGCCCTGGCATCGGTGTAGACCATGGGCTTGTCGCTCACGGTGCGGTCTGCGGCGGTTCCAGCGTGGGTTCGCTGAGCTTCGCCTTTGCATCAGTGGGTTCGCCTGGAGCGTTCGCTTCTGATCTCGCGTGGGTCGCTGGGCTTCGCCTTCGCGTCGGTGGGTGAGCGTTCATGGGTCGTGTGGGGGTGTGGCAGACTGGGAACACGCCGTTGGGTTACCCGCAGGCGGACAGGTCTTGAAAATTCGGTTTTTGTGTGCCTGAGGAGGCATTGGACGTGAAGAAGCTTCTCGCGCTCGCCGCTATCGCTGGCGGCGTCCTCCTGGTCGTTCGCCGCAAGAGTTCGGCGAAGGCCGAGGCCGATCTGTGGCGTGAGGCCACCGCGCCAGCCGCGACCAACGGCGCCAAGAAGGTCTGAGAGAATACCCGCAGTTCCGGCGTGTCACAGCGCCGACCGGGGACGTAGCTCAATTGGCAGAGCACTGCCTTTGCAAGGCAGGGGTTAGGGGTTCGATTCCCCTCGTCTCCACGAAATCCGGGGGAGCCGGGGGCGCGTGACGCGCCACCTCAGGCTGGAGGATGCTCACGTCGTGGAGATTTGGGCTTACGGTGGCCGCAAGTATGAGATCAACTCCTACTACAGCGTGCCCGACGACTCGTGGCTTTACGAACTGAGTGGGCTGGCCGACGACGTCGGCACCCCGCCGTGCATCGCGGTGGCGATCGAGGACGCGACACCCGACAGCGGCGAGTTCACATCCAAAGGCGACCAGTACGTTCTCGTGCGGGTGGCGAGCGGGCAGACGCCGTGGGCGATCCTCAACCAATTCGTCGACCTCGTGTCCGAGGACACCGAAGACGACGACGCCGAAGACCACGCCATCGAATCGAACGGTCACCTGGTTGTCGAACCCGTGGAAAGCGGGTGGGCACACGGAAGTCGGCAATTCGATGTCGCCGTGATCAAGCAGGGCGACAACGGTTACCCGCGCTGCGAACTCTACGAGATCGTCAACGGCGAACGCGGTGCGAGCTATCTCGAAGTGCGTGGCGACGCCACTGTCGAGCCGGATGGCGTCGTTCTGGTCGGGCACGGCGAGAACGTCATCCCGTGGCCGGTGTTCCGGCGTTTCCTCGACACCGCTGACAACGGTGGAAAACCCTGACCAAGGTCAGGGCGTGGCGCTTCCTCTGTTGACCGTATGCCTATCGCCGAACTGTCCACAGTGGTCAGTCCACGTGGAACAAGGGCCGCGGAGGGTAATCGCGCGAGTGGTGTGGGACACATCATCACGTCTGATTGACTTGGTGCCGCTATGAGACGAGCCCTGATCTTCGCCGCGTCCCTGCTCGCCCTCTCGGCGTGCGCCACCGACTCCGATCCGTCGCCGACATCGGCGGCGCCACCGTCGCGGGCCAGTTCGGCCGCGCCGCCCGCCGACAAGGCGCCGTCCGCACCCGAACCGGTCGCGGAC
>JALZNB010000202.1 GCA_030857905.1 Actinomycetota bacterium | reverse complement strand
GCGCAGCTCGGGGTGGCGCGGTCCGGGCGGGCGTACGTCCCGCTCGACCCGGCGCAGCCCGCCGCCCGGCTGGCCCTGATGATCGCCGAGTCCGGGGTCGCCGCCGTGGTGACCCGGCGGGCGCTGGCAGCCGACCTGCCCGACGGGGTGCCGCTGGTCTTCATCGACCACCTGCCTGAGGCGGGAGCCGCCGAGATCACCGTGCCGGACCCGGACGAGGTGGCCTACGTGCTGTTCACCTCCGGGTCGACCGGCAAGCCCAAGGGCTGCGCCATCGACCACCGGGCGATCTCCAACACCCTCGACTGGTACTGCGCGGGCCTGGGGATCACCGCCGAGGACCGGCTGTCGTTCTTCTGCGCCCCCGGGTTCGACATGTCGGTCATCGAGGTGTGGCCCGCCCTGCGCACCGGTGCCTCGCTGCACATCGTCCCGCCCGAGCTGCGGCTGGACGCGGCGGGCCTCCGCGACTGGCTGGTGCTCAACCGCATCACCGTCGCGGTCATCCCGACGCCGATGGGCGAGCTCCTGCTGGAGCTGGAGTGGCCCACGGCGCCGCTGCGCCACATGCTCATCGGCGGCGACCGGCTGCGACGACGCCCGTCCCCCTCGGCGCGGTTCACCGTGTGGAACATCTACGGACCGACCGAGACCGCGGTCATGGTGACGTGGGCCCGGGTGTCGCCGTCCGGGGACGGTCCGCCGTCCATCGGCGGGCCGGTGCCGGGGGTACGGCTGCTGGTGCTCGACGCGGCGGGCCGCAGGGTGCCCGCCAGGGTCGCAGGTGAGCTGTACATCCAGGGCGCGCAGCTCAGCCGCGGCTACCTCTCGGCGCGGCAGACGGCGGCCCGGTTCGTCGAGCACCCCGAGCACGGCAGGCTCTACCGCACCGGCGACATCGTGTGCTGGCGGCCCGACGGGGAGCTCGACTTCCTGCACCGCAACGACGCCCAGGTCCAAATCCGCGGTCACCGGGTGGAGCCCGGGGAGGTCGAGCACCAGCTGCGGGCGCTGCCGGGGGTGCGGGACGCGGCCGTCCGGGTGCTGGAGGACACCTCCCTGGCGGCCTACGTCGTGACGGCGGAGCCCGTCTCGTCCCTGCGCGCCGCCCTGTCGACCCGGCTGCCGGACTACATGGTGCCGACGTCGTGGATGGTGCTGCCCGCGCTGCCGCTGACCGCCAGCGGCAAGATCGATCGGTCCGCCCTGCCCCCGATCTCGGTCACCCCGGAGGCCGCCGAGCCGGTGGGCGAAATCGAACAACGGTTGCACGACATCTGGTGCGCCGAACTGGGCCTGCCCTCGGTGGGCGTGACAGCCACCTTCTTCGAGCTGGGCGGGCACTCCCTGGCCGCGATGCGGATGGTGAACCGGCTGCACGCCGAGTTCGGGCCGGTGTTGGGGGTTCTCGACTTCCTGCGGACGCCGACGATCAGAGGGCTCGCGGCGCGGCTGGCACCACCGGTCCAGGTGGAGCGGACCGCCGCGGCAAGCACCGGGCAGCTACACGGGTATCGCCTGTCCCAGGCCAGCGCCACGCCGAACGTGCTGACCCTCGCGATGAGGTTCCCCCTGCGGGGCTCGGTCGACCGGGGGGCGCTGACAGGCGCCCTGACCGCCCTGGTAGCCCGGCATCCGGCGCTGCGCACCCGCTACCGGATGGAAGGCGGAGTGCTGCGTCAAGAGGTGCTGGCGCCGCGGCCGGTCGCGCTGGCCGTCGTTCCCGTCAGCGGCACGGTGCCTGAGGAGACCGTGCGGCACTGGGCCGGGCAGCCGTTCGACCTCGATGCCAAACCCGCGTTCCGGGCGGTGCTGTTCACCGGCTCCGACGGTGCCGAGCTGCTGCTGGCCATGCATCACTCGCTGTCCGACGGCTTATCCATGGCGCTGCTCATCGACGATCTCGGTGCCCTCTACCGGGCCACCGTGGCCGGGACGGAGCCCGAGCTGCCCGAGCTGCCTGCCGACTACCTGGACTTCACGCGCTGGGAACAGGACTACCTGGGCGAGGAGTCCACTCGGCAACTGATGGCGTCCTGGGTGGCCCGCGTCCGGGAGACCGGCGCCCACCCGCTGCTGCTGCCCACCGCCAGGCCTCGCGGCACGCATCTCAGTGGGCTCGGCGCGTCCGTCACCGCCACCCTGCCGCCCGAACTCGTCGCCCGCGTCACGGCCACGGCCGCCACCTTGGGCACCACTCCGTTCGCGGTGCTGCTGGCCGCGTTCGCCGCCCTGTGCCACGAGCTGACCGGCGCCCCGGTGATCGCGCCGCAGACCAGCGCCGCCAACCGCCCGGAGTCCCGCTTCGAGTCCGTCGTCGGCGTCTTCACCCACACCAGCTGGCTGCTGGTTCCGGTCACCGGAGCCGCGACGTTCGCCGACCTGGTCACCCGCGCCACCGAGGCCATCTGGGACCGCCTCGCCACCCAGTCCGTCCCGACCGCCCTGCTGAACGCCGAAGCGGGTGGCCCCTTCGCGGGCACCCCGCCCCGCGTGCTGTTCGGCCTGGGCACACCCCTCCCGCCGTTGCGACTGACCGACCTCCCCCCGGCCCACCCGATCGACGTCGAGTTCCCCGTCGCCCGGGCCGAGCAGGGCTGGGCATTGTTCCCCACCACCGACAACGGCCTGTCCTTGTTCGTCGAGTACTCAACCGACCTCTATGACGAGAACACCGTCACCGACTGGGCGAACCGCTACATCACTCTGCTGTCCCTCGGCGTCGAAGCCCCGAATACCCGCACCTGGAGCGCAGCAGTGGGATGAGTCCTCCGCAGCCTGCGTGATTGGTGATGAACAGCTCCATCGCCGCGGAGACCATGCGGTACTTCGGCAGATCCGAAGCCCCGACGTAGCCTTCCAACTCCAGGGTGACCCACGTGCGTAGCTGATCCCATCCGGATCGCGCCTCGGACACAAAGCCGCCGAAGCCACCGCCAAACTGGTCCGCCAAGCCGGTTGGGACCGCTGGCGGGCATCCGAACCGAGCGCGGTCGCGGCAAGTGGCCGCGCACGCGGCAAACCAGTCACCGACGATCCACCAAAAAGATCAAGGTTGATCGGTCCCACGGCGGCCCCAGGCCGGACCCACAAAACGACAACATCCACCAGCAAGAACCCGTCCAAGGACGGGTTCTTGCTGGTGGATGTTGTCGTTGATTGTGCGCCGCCAGGGACTCGAACCCCGAACCCGCTGGTTAAGAGCCAGCTGCTCTGCCAGTTGAGCTAGCGGCGCTAGCCGGGAGAGGTACCTCCCGCTGACGGGAGAAAATTTAGCACAGCGGCTGTCCGGCGCTGAAATCCGGGGGTCCCGGTCGGCGAATCTTTCGTGTTCGCCCCAGGTGGAGGCCATTTCGGGCACACTGGGGGGACAGGTCGGGATGCGAGGAATGGCGGGATCAGGTATGTCGAGGGGTGGGCGGGCGCTCGGGGCGTTCGTCGGAGCGGTTGTCGTGGTGTTGGTGGCTGGGTGCACCACTGGTGAGCCTGAGGCGCGTGGAGAGCAGAGCGACGGAGCTGGGTCGACGACCAGCAGTGCGCCGCCTCCGGTGCCGTTGGCGTTGGCGTTGACTCCCGTGCATCAGGCTGGGGATGTGGCGCCTGGGGAGCCGGTCACGGTCGCCGCCACGGGTGGGAAGTTGACCACCGTTGGTGTCACTGGGGCGGACGGCAAGCAGGTCGCTGGGGAGTTGGCGGCTGACGGGAGTGTTTGGCGGTCCACTGAGGGGCTTGGGTACGGGAAGACGTATACGACCAACGCCACCGGGCAGGATGCGGCGGGTAAGACGGCGACCGCCGCGTCGACGTTCACCACCGCCAAGGCGCGGCGGCAGGCGACGTTGTCGATGAATCCGCTCGACGGGCAGAAGGTCGGGGTCGGGCAGACGTTCGCGTTCTACTTCGACAACGCGATCGTCGACAAGTCCGCGGTGGAGAAGGCGATCCAGGTGACCTCGGTGCCGGTGACCGAGGGCGCGTTCTACTGGTTCAGCGACAAAGAGGTGCAGTGGCGACCCAAGGTGTACTGGAAGCCGGGAACCACGGTCACGGTCGACGCCGCGATCTATGGCAGGAACTTCGGCAATGGCGTGTTCGGGCGGGAGAGCCGCAAGGCGACCATGACGATCGGTGATTCGGTCATCGCGGTCGCCGACGGCGCCACGCACCAGATGACGGTCAGCATCAACGGTGCCGTCGCGCGCACCATCCCGATTTCGATGGGGAAGAAGGCGCACGAGACGCCCGTCGGGACCTACACGGTGATGAGCGAGCACACCGACTACACAATGGACTCGTCCACCTACGGCGTCCCGATCGACTCGAACGCCGGGTATCGCACGAAGGTTGGGGTCGCCACCCGGATGTCGAACAGCGGCATCTTCTACCACTCGGCGCCGTGGTCGGTTCGGGATCAGGGTGTCCGTGCCGTCAGCCACGGCTGCATCAACATGTCCACCGAGAACGCCGCGTGGTTGCAGAGCATCTCCCTCAAGGGTGACGTGATCGCGGTGCAGAACTCGGGTGGGCCCGTGTTGGAGCCGTGGGACGGGCTCAGCGTGTGGCAGGTGCCGTGGGAGACCTGGAAAGCGGGCGGCAAGAAGTAGAAGCACCCGCCAGATGACCGTTCCTAGTGGACGGTGACGACGCGGATCTCCTCACCGCCCACGGCGATCACGTCCCCGGCGTGCAACTGCTTGCCGCGACGGAACTCCACGTCGCCGTTGACGGTGACCTCGTCCGCGTCGAGCAGGTCTTTCGCGTGGGTGCCGTCCTCGGCGATGCCCGCGAGCTTGAGGAGCTGGCCGAGCCTGATCATGTCGTCTTTGATCTCGATGTCGCGCATCGGGACATTCTCTCGTGCACGCGACAGTGCCCCCACCTCGACCCGAGGTGGGGGCACTGTCGACAAGACTTGTTACAGCGCGCCGGTGTAGCCGGCGATCCAGCTCTTGAACGCGACGACGTCGGTGTAGATGGACGGCTCACGGGCGCAGGTGGAACCGCCACCGGAGCGGCTCGTGGCGCCGATGAGCTCCCAGCGGCCATTGATGTTCTTGACCTGCGGGCCACCGGAGTCGCCGTAGCAGGCACCGGAGTTGTTGTTCGGGTTGTCGGTGCAGATCTCCGACGAGCCGAGGATGCCCAGGCACTCGCCGTCACTGACGATGGAGGTGTTGAGCTCCTGAAGGGTGATCGGGGCGGAGCCACAACCACGGGTCGGGCAGGTCTGGCCCCAGCCGATGAGGCGGGTCTGGGTGCCCACCGGGCCCGAGGCGCTGGAGATGGTGACCGGCGCCTGGCTCACGCTGGTGCTGAGCTGGATCAGCGCGATGTCGGAGGTGCCGTTGTAGCGGGGGTGGATGATGATCCGCGACGCCCGCGCCACGGTGCCACCGCTGGTGCGGTTCGTGGTGCCGATGCGCGCCTGGACAGTGCTGGGCGACCGGCCCTGCACGCAGTGAGCGGCGGTGACGATCCAGTTGGCCTTGATCAGCGAACCACCGCAGAAGTGGCCGCCGGAGGTGCTCTGCAGCGAAGCCATGAAGCTGTAGGTCTGCGTGGCGTTGCCGCCGCCGACGATGAACGGCGTGATCGGGCCGTCGCCGGGGGTGGCGGTGGCGGCGACGGGCGCGGCGATCACGGTGGCCGCCGCGGCGATGAGGCCCAGAAGCAGGGAACGTACCTTCATGTGGGACTTCTCCTTCCGCACCGGGGCCCTCGACCCGGTGACGGTCTGAAAGTTATGGAGTGCGGGCGCCGCTGACCAGGGCTTGGTGACGTCCCCAGTTATCAGTTGTGATTCCTCCCTCACCTTCCGCATGGCGTCCATTCGCCGCAATCTGCGCCCCCAACTGCGCGGATGTCGGTTGCGGAGCGGTTATGGGGGCCGCCCGGGAACCGTGAACTATTTGCAGAGTTCACCTTCATATGGTCGTTACGTATGGGGCTGTGTGGGTGAAGGTGTGGGCTGGGTGGCCGACGTCATGCGGTGGGGTCCCGCTCGTTCGGTCGACTCCTGCGGCTGGGCGCGTGGGACGCGAAGTTGCAACGCGGATTAGTAATCGTGCCAGTACTCTCCGTTGCGCTTGGTGCGACTTGTGGTGGTTGGGCAGGTCGTGGATGTCCGCAAACAGGGAGGGAGCGTCGGCTGGCGACTCGAACCAAGGGGCGTATCGCTGCCAGTAATCGTCATCGTCGTGGCTGTGTTCGGCGTCGACAGGGGTGGTTGACACTGACTGGTTTGTTCGTCGGCCGCGGGATGGTCATCCTCGGTGAAGGCGACTCGCGGATGATGGTCGCAGGCGATGCCGAGTCGGACGCCAGCCAATTTATAATTCCACGCTCGCGTGGGAGGTGCGCGCCGAGATAACTCTTGTTTAGGTGGAATGTGCGGCGCGCAGTATTCAAAGGATGGTGAACTCTTTCTTGTGGTTATTGTCCATCCTGAACGGATAGCGGCAGAGGTGTTCTCGGGGTCGGATATCGCAAAGGATCAGGGTCTATGCTAGAAGGAGATGTACCGGTTGGCGACCTGGTACAGAAGTACGCTTGGGCAAAAGAAGTCGAGGCGTGGACCGTTGCGGTCATCGCAGACAGGACCGTGGCCGATGTGACGACTGTCTATGGTGCCACGGGGAACAGTCTCGTCGGTGAACACACCTTCGGCCAGTTGGGCGATCTGCAAGGTCAAGACCCGCTTGAGCTTCGACACCATGTGCAGATCTTTGAGCGCGGCCGACACGTTGTGGCCGTCGAAAACAACGGATGGGGTGGGAGTCACCCCGAGGTCGCGCGGCGATGCTCCACGGGAAGCGGGCATTTCTTCAGCGTGTATTGGAATGTCAACGCATTCGGACTCGTCACCCAGGCGAAAAGTAGTGTGATCACAGCGCGATTTGAAATGCTCTACCCCGTGGCACCGAGTCAAGAGTCGGACGAAATTCGACCTTCGTGGGCAATTGGACCCGCGCCGGACGTGGCCGTGGTCCGCCAATCTTGTTTCATGCTCATGGAACGGCAGACCGGGGTAGTGATTGAACCGTACTGGCTGGGACGGCGATTCCCCACTTACCGAATTCCTGATCCTCACGCGCTCTACCGGGACGTAGAGAACGCTGACAAGTTGAGCAGAGAATCATGACCCAGTCGGAGAGTCCATGACTGCCCGGTCCTCAAGATGTTCCGTGGAGGCCGCGCTGCGGTGTTGGTTACCCGCACCTGACGGTCTGCCGCATCTCGTGACGTGACTTCTTCCCCGCCCTCCGGGTCACCCTCGGTCGCTCTAGGTCCATGGGCGATCCGTGAGCTCGTTATGAAGATCGTTCGCCAGGCGAGAAGCTGTGGCGGCTGGGTTGGGCAATGACGAGGCCGACCCCCGCACAAATGCTGTGCGGGGGTCGGCCTGGGGGTGAGTGACGGGACTTGAACCCGCGGCATCCTGGACCACAACCAGGTGCTCTACCAGCTGAGCTACACCCACCATCGCTGTCTGGGGACCAAGGTCCTCGGGCAGCGAGGATCAGCATAGCGTGCGTCTTGGACGCGGGTGAAAGGGGTTATGTCTTGAGGACCGCGTCCGCGACGGCCTTGGCTTGGTCTGTCGTCGGCCCGGGTTGGGCGACGAAGGCCGTGCCCCGGTAGTACTTGAGTTCGCGGATGGATTCCTTGATGTCCGCGAGCGCGCGGTGGGCGAGTCCCTTGTCGGGCTGCGCGTAGTAGATGCGGGGGTACCAGCGCCTGCAGAGTTCTTTGATCGACGAGACGTCCACCATGCGGTAGTGCAGGTGGGCGTCGAGCTCCGGCATGTCGCGGGCGATGAAGCCGCGGTCGGTGGCGATGGAGTTTCCGCACAGGGGCGCGGTGCGGACGTCGGGGACCCAGGTGCGGATGTAGTCGAGGACGGCCTGTTCGGCGTCGGCGGTGGTGAGGGTGGAGAGTCGGACCTCGTCGGTCAGGCCGGAGTGGGCGTGCATGTCGCGCACCACGTCGGGCATGGCGTCCAACGCGGCGTCGTCCGCGTGGATGACGAGGTCTATCCCCTCGCCGAGGATGTTGAGCTCGGAGTCGGTGACCAGGGCGGCGATTTCGATCAGCGCGTCCTTGCCGAGGTCGAGCCCTGTCATCTCGCAGTCGATCCATACCAGGCGGTCCGTCACTTGAGGGAGCTTAGCCCGACACGCCGTCGCAGCTTGTCGTCGCTGCTCCGGCTGGCGGTCGTGTCGTACTCCATTAGGCTCGCGCGTGGTTGGTGCCGAGGAGGAGTCGTGGCTGGTCAGTCGGGTGCGGCGCAACAGATCGCCGGTGGTTACGTCACGTCCGGTCGTGCGATCGAGCTGGGGTCGGTCGTGGTGGACGGGCAGGTCGACGCGGGTGCGCGGGTGCGTATTCCGCTGTCGATGATGAACCGGCACGGGTTGGTCGCCGGGGCTACCGGTACCGGTAAGACGAAGACGTTGCAGGGGATCGCCGAGCAGCTTTCGGCCGAGGGCGTGCCGGTGGTCATGGCCGACGTCAAGGGCGATTTGTCGGGTCTGGCGCGGGCGGGCGTGTCGAACGACAAGATCACCGCGCGGTCGCGGGACACCGGTGACGAGTGGGCGCCGACGGGGTTCCCGGTGCGGTTCCTGTCCCTGGGCACCAGCGGGGTCGGGGTGCCCGTGCGCGCGACGATCACCGGGTTCGGGCCGATCCTGTTGTCGAAGGTGTTGGGGCTCAACGACACTCAGGAGTCCACGCTCGGATTGATCTTCCACTGGTCTGACGGCAAGGGGCTGCCGCTGCTCGACACCAAGGACCTGCGCGCGGTCATCACGCATCTGACCAGCGCCGAGGGCAAGGCCGACCTCAAGGGCATCGGTGGTGTCTCCTCGGCGACGGCCGGGGTGATCTTGCGGGCGCTGTCCAATCTGGAGGCCCGGGGCGGCGACGAGTTCTTCGGCGAACCGGAACTGGCCGTCACGGACCTGATTCGCCAGACCGACGGCAAGGGCGTCATCAGCCTGCTGGAGTTGGGGAACCTGCGGGACAAACCCGCGTTGTTCTCCACGTTCCTGATGTGGCTGCTCGCCGAGTTGTTCGAGGAGCTGCCGGAGGAGGGCGATCTCGACGCGCCCAAGTTGGTCTTCTTCTTCGATGAGGCGCATCTGTTGTTCTCGGACGCGTCGAAGGCGTTCCTCGACCAGATCGAGCAGACGGTCAAGCTGATCCGGTCCAAGGGCGTGGGTGTCTTCTTCTGCACGCAGCTCCCGACCGACGTGCCCAACGCCGTGTTGTCGCAGTTGGGCGCCCGCGTGCAGCACGCGTTGCGGGCGTTCACCCCGGACGACCAGAAAGCGCTGTCGCGGACGGTCAAGACCTACCCGACGACGCCGCACTATGAGCTGGACAAGGCGTTGACCTCGCTCGGCACCGGCGAGGCGATCGTCACGGTGCTCAGCGAGACGGGTGCGCCGACCCCGGTCGCCTGGACTCGACTGCGCGCGCCGCGCTCCTTGATGGACACGATCGGCGACGAGGCGATCAAGCAGGCCGCCGCGTCGTCCGAGTTGAACGCGGCGTACGCGCGGACCGTCGACCGAGAGTCGGCTTACGAGTTGATGGCCGAGAAGATGGCACCGCCCACCGAACAAGCAGACCGTGCGGACAAGGACAAGGACGAGCCCGGGTTCGTCGAGCAGGTCATGGGCAACAGCGCGGTCAAGTCGTTCTTCCGCTCCGCGGCGGGCGCGCTTGGTCGTGAGATCACCCGAGGAGTGTTCGGCACCCGCAGGCGTCGCTGACCCTCTGGTGGATCTCGTTCACCGAACGAGATCCACCAGAATCTCGGTCAGTGATCCGCTGTCCACCAGTCCGCGCGCGTGGGCTCACGCAGTGCGTTGGTTCCGCAGTGCACCTCGCCCAGGTTGGTGTGCAGGAAGTCCCAGTCCTCGACCCAGGACACGGTGACCGGGTAGTCGCGCAGTGCCTCGACGGTCGACCGCTTGAACAGGTCCGTGCCGTCGACCACCGGGCCGTGTGGGTCCGGCGCGGCGAATGTCTGGGCGGTGAGGGACAGTCCATTGGGGATGCTGGCGGTGGCCGCGACGAAGTAGTTCGGCGCCGCGGTGCCCGCCCTCATCCGCTCCTGAAGCTCGTCGACACTCCGCTGGGTTATCCGCTTCGACTCGATGTGCCGCTGGATGGCGGGTCCGTCCAGGTCCTGCCAGCTGAACGCCTCGAACAGCACCGGTGCCTTGACCAGTTCCTCGGCTCGCAGTCCGGTTTCCCGGGTGAGCACGGCGATCTGGTCATCGATACGGCTCGCGGCCTCTTCGTTCTCGTCGAGGAACCGCTGGTCGGCGAGGGCTTCGTCGATCGTCGGCTTCGTCCATTCGCTGGTGCCCTCGTAGAGGCGCGCCGACCCGTGGCCGTCGGCTGCGGCCTGCCGCATCAGGTTCAGGGCCAGGCGGGGGTCGGCGACCATGATGGTCCAGCCGCGCTCGGTTCGCGCGGGGATGACGTGCGTGGTCTCGTCGACATGCCCGACCAACAGCCAGGACGTGTCCATCACGATCGGACGTGCGTGCTGCGATGCCAGCATGGTCGTGAAACTCGTGTCCGGTTGCCGGTCGGTGCCGCTGCCATAGAGCGAGCGGCCCAACGGGTAGTTCGTCCGGCCGTCGCGGTAGGGCGGCAGGCTGTCGAAGTTGCCGGTGGAGTTCAGGCTGTCGTCGTCCCGGAATCCGCGCTCGGCGGTGTACTGCTGGACTACGCCGACGTCCGCGCCGCGCTGGGTGGCGAACAGCAGCTTCCCGGCCGGGCGAAGGGTGCCCGCGATCGTGACATCGGCGGAGAAGTTCGCGCTGCGCAACAGGATGCGCATGACGTGCGGCTTCCCGTCCGGGCCAGGCATACTGACGGTGGCCGGCTCGACGATGTCCTGGAACCAGCGGTCGTCGTTCTTGAGCACCGACAGCGCGGTCGGCGGCAGACCGGCTGTCGCCACGACCTCGCGCAGGTCCGCGCTGAACTCCGCGTAGCCCTCGTCGTACTCCGGTGGCGGTTCGGAGGTGAGGATCGTGCTCGCCGGTCGCAGATCGTTTTGCAGGATCAGTGGTGCCATCCGCAGCGCGACCGTGTCGGTGGCCGTCCGGCCCCTGTCCTTGACGGACAGGGTCAGGGTCACCTCGCCGTCCCATACCCTGCTGTCCCTGATCACGTCGAGACCTTCCAGCGCGAGCGTGGCGCCGGTTCGCAGGTCGTGCGCGGTCAGCGGCCCGTTCACGCCGAGCGGCGACCACGTGCCGTCCCGCTCGATCCACACCCGTGCGTAGGTGTCCTGTGCCCGGCCGAGCGAGACAGTCCCGGTGGCCGTGTCGCTCACCCCCGGTGCGGGCACTGTCCGCAGCGGCGCCAAGTCCGCCAGGTCACCCGGGCCGTTGATCACGGTGTCTTCGGCGTCGGTGCACTTCGCGAGCCGGAGGTCGGTCTCGATGGCGGTGTCCTGCATGTCCGCTTCCGTGACCACGCAGCGCAGGCTGTCGTCGTCGAGGTTCGGCAGGAAGATCGCGCCACGGTCGGCGGTCCAGATCGCTTTACCCATCTGGTCGGTACTGCCGAGCAGGTCGACGCGTCCGTCCCGATTGGTGTCGGCCACCAGGTTGGCCAGTCCCGGTCGCGGTTCGGCCCCCGCGTGCGGTGCGACCGCGATCACCGCGACCAGGCTTGCCGCGAGCGCCGCGGCGGTTCGCGACGAGGTCTTCTTCTGATCCATGCCCCCAGTAATAGTGGATGAGCGCCGGGGTCGGGTCGGTACCCCGTGTTTCTCACACACCGGCGCCACGGGTCCACTCGGGCTAATCCCTGTGGCGGGCGACCTGGCGATGGATCAGGCTGGACGGCATGGGCAAAGATGTCGAGTCGAGAGAGTTCACCCCAGCCGACCGCCAGCGGTTCCGGCAGAAGGTCCGTCGCAACCTCGACGTCTTCGCGCAGATGCTCGCCGAGGCCAAATTCGACGCCGACCGGCCGATGGCTGGGCTGGAGATCGAGCTGAACCTGGTCGACGACGCTGGTGATCCGTCGATGCGCAACGCCGAGGTGTTGGCCGCGATCTCCGATCCGGTGTTCCAGACCGAGCTGGGGCGCTTCAACATCGAGATCAACGTGCCGCCCGCCCAGCTCGACCCGGACGGGCTGGCGACCTTCGAGAAGATGGTCCGCGCGGCCCTCAACGCGGCCGAGACGAAGGCGGCGAAGGTGGCCGCGCACATCGTGATGGTGGGGATTCTGCCGACGCTGCGCCGCGCCCACATCGGCCCTGGGACGTTGTCGTCGAACTCGCGCTACGCGTTGCTCAACGAACAGGTTCTCGCCGCGCGGGGAGAGGACCTGGAGATCAACATCGGTGGCGTGGAGCGGCTGGTGGTGACCGCGGACTCGATCGCGCCGGAGAGCGCGTGCACGAGCGTGCAGTACCACCTGCAGGTGGCGCCGGAGGATTTCGCGCGATTCTGGAACGCCAGCCAGGTCATCGCGGGCGTGCAGGTGGCGTTGGGCGCCAACTCGCCGTTCCTGTTCGGCAAGCACCTGTGGGCCGAGACCAGGATCGCGCTGTTCGAGCAGGCGACGGACACCCGCCCGGACGAGTTGAAGGCCCAGGGCGTGCGTCCGAGGGTGTGGTTCGGCGACCGGTGGATCACCTCGATCTTCGATCTCTTCGAGGAGAACGCGCAGTACTACTCGGGGTTGTTGCCGCTGACCGACGACGAGGACCCGGTCGAGGTGCTCGCCCGCGGTGACATCCCGGAGCTGCACGAGCTGCGGCTGCACAACGGGACGATCTACCGGTGGAATCGGCCGATCTACGACGTGGTGAACGGTCGGCCGCACCTGCGGGTGGAGAACCGGGTGCTTCCCGCCGGGCCGTCGGTCGTGGACATCGTGGCCAACGGGGCGTTCTACTTCGGCCTCGTCCGCGCGCTGGCCGACCAGGATCGTCCATTGTGGACACAAATGAGCTTCGCGGCGGCCGAGGACAACTTCCACGCCGCCGCGCGGGCGGGCATCGACGCCCGCGTGTACTGGCCGGGGGTGGGTGAGGTGCCCGTGATCGAACTGGTGCTGCGACGCCTGCTGCCGTTGGCACACGAGGGATTGACGGCCTGGGGCGTCGCCGCCGAAGACCGCGACCGGTTGCTCGGGGTGATCGAACAGCGCTGCCTCACCGGGCGCAACGGGGCCACCTGGCAGGTCGAGACCGTCCGCGCTTTGGAGGAGTCGCGGTCGGTGAGTCGCGAGGACGCGCTGCGCGAGATGACCCGGCGGTACGCCGAGTACATGAACGGCAACGAACCCGTGCACACCTGGCCACTGCCCTGACCTGGCGCGACGGCACGACCCGCCATGATCACCCGCGACCTAGTCCCACTCCCAGTGGAAGCCGTACGAGCCGGGGCCGAAGTCCAGCACGACGCCGTGCACGGTCCCGGTGGCGTCCACCGGGACCGGACGGGCCCGCTCCGGCACGCCGTCGATCTTGGTGTGTCGTGCGCAGCTCGTCGGGATGGCGGCCGGGTCGAAGCACACCTCCAGCACGTACTCCCGGACCGGCAGTCGGAACTTGCGCTCGTAGTTCGTCGCGGGTGGTCCGGGTGCCTGGCTGATCAACTCGTGTTCGGTGATGATGGTCTCGCCCTTGGTCAGCGGGTGGTCGAAGATCAACTCGGCCACCAGCAACCCGACCTCCGGGCGCGAGACCACCCGGCCCAGCGTGCAGTGCCGGGTCGGTCGGACCACAGGGAGGGCCACTCCGTGCTCGTCGAGGTGCAGGATCATCACCCACCGGTCCGGCCCGTCCTGCTCGGCGCGCAGAACCTGCCGGGACACGACCGACCGATCCTCTCCGTTGGGGCCGATGAACACCTGGTCGTGCTGGCTGACCCGGTAGAGCCGCTCGTCCCAGCGGGTGTCCACCCCGCGCAGCGCGTCGTCCAGGTCTGATCGACGCTGCCACAGCTCGCTGATCTCGGCGTGCCCCGGCGACCGCTGGCGTCCACGCGGACGCGCGGGCCCGAGGAGCGCGGACAGCGATCCCGGCGGTACGTCGAGCAACTCCTCCAGGTGACGCAGCGCGACCATCGATTCACGTCGCTCCGGCCTGCTGCGGCCGTTCTGCCAGTAGCTGAGTGTCGCGAGGCTGACCGATACGCCTCTGCGCCGCAGATGGAGCCGGATTCGCTCCAGTCCGAGGCCCTTGGCGTTGATCGCCGCCCGCAGCGTGCTCGCGAACGGGCCGGTGTCGAGCAGCCGGTCCAGTTCGGGATCGGGGTCACGTGGCCCGTGGTGTGGCTGAACGCTCATCGGCAACTCCCGGGATTACAGGACTCTGGGAGGCACGATATACGCCATTCGGACGCAATGCGCGGAAACATTCGAGGTATTACCGAGTGTTACCTGCCGCCCACGGGACGCGGCGACTCCGGGCGCGGCGAACGCTCCCGGAGTCGCCGGTGTCTGCCTGCCGTTTCGGTCAGTCGACGGTCACGCTGTCGTACACAGTGGACACGGCGTCGTCGGGGTGGTTGTCGTCCCGGTTGACCAGTGTCAGGGTGTAGTTGTGTCCGGCGACCAGCGGGGCCGTCACCTGCTTCCAGCCTTCGCCCTTGGTGCAGGTTTTCGCCAACGGGGTGCTGGTCGTGCCTGCCGTGTTGTCCTTGAGGGTCACCTTGGCCCAGGCGTAGTAGACGGTGTCCGGGCAGGTTTGGCTGTACCACAGGGAAAGCGTGTCCGACCCGGTCGGGACGGTGAAGGTCTGACCGATCGACGACTCGCCGTTCGTCGCGGTGGCCGCTCCGAGTCGCGCGGCCTGGGTGCCGCTGTGGGCCCCTGAGGTCTGCGCGCTCGCGGTTCCGGTGACCGACCATCCGGTGAGTCCGCCGGACTCGAACGAGCCGTTGGTGACCCCCTCGCCCCCGCCGGTGTCACCGAGTTGAGCGCGGATCACGGCCTCGTACTTGCTCAACTTGCTGGAGACCTGCGGGCCCTTGCACTGGCTGTCACCGGATTCGATCAGGCCGACGACGTCGTAGCCCTTGGTCGCGTCGCCCACCACGACCGGTGCGCCGCTGTCACCCTTGCACGAGCCGAGGTCGTCGTTCTTCGTCGGCCCGAGGCAGAGCTGCTTGTCGGCGTTGAACGACCAGCCGAGATCGGTGCAGGACTTGTTCTCGATGACCGGGAACGTCGCCTTCTGGATGTGGGAGGTGTAGTCCCCGGGGTTGGGGCCGGTGAATCCGTAGGTGACCAGCGTGGTCTTGGTGCCGAGCTGGTTCAGGTTCGGGTCCGTGTTGATCCTGGGG